>JAAUOQ010000069.1 GCA_012034795.1 Leptolyngbyaceae cyanobacterium CRU_2_3 | reverse complement strand
AAGTATTCGATTTATTCGGTATGCCAGGATTTTCGGACAATATTTTTGCGATGTCATTGGGCCTTTAAAACTCAATGATAGGTTTTGGTGAGACTACTATTTTTCTCACAGTCTTAACTAAGCCCAATTCACCCGGTATATTTCCTCAGATTCCGATGAAGCAGTTTCCCCATTCTATCGGGCAGTATTTCATGACTGTCCTCATGACTTCGACCATCCTTGAAGCCTATACGTTGCCCATTTTAGGTGCCTCTAACCTCCAGGTTGCTTCACCTCAAACTGCTCCCACTCCAGACAATAAATTACACGCAAATTCAGAAATCTCGACTACAGAAATTTCCCCGCCAGAAACAGAGGTTTTGCCAGAGACGAGCCATCTAGCGATCACTCACTCTGTCCAAGTTGTAAATGCGGAACTTGCAGACCCTGAATCTGTGGAAGTGGACAATCCAGCCATTGTAGAACCCGAAACAGCAAGTACATCTACAACAATACCTGCTACAACACCTAACTTAAGTGTCTCAAATTCAACCGCTTCAGACTCAAGTATCACAGAAAGCACTGCTGCTGAGTCAGATTTGCCGACTCTGCCAGACACAAATGCAGCCGCAGATCCTAGCCCCACTTCCGAAACCAATGCCGCTTCTGAATCTCCCAGGCTAGCCGCTGCTAGACAGTCTGTTGCTACCCGGTTAGCAGCATTGGTAAATCGCGATCGTCCTGCTAAAGAATTGCAGCTTCAGCAAAATTTAGTAGCCCTTGCCTTGTACTACGCTCAAATCGGCGAATTAGATGATGCTCACCAGGTGGCTCGTCATCCTGCTCTATCGCCCGAACTACAAACGGAGATTCTAGGAGAAATTGAACAACGGGTAGCGCTAGGGATCAATCAACCTCAGCAGCCTGTGTCTACGGCACCCACCGCAGACAATCCTGCAGATTCGCCTGTTGCCGATGCTCATACTCCTGTCAATACTTTTCCCAGCACCACACTTCAAACCCCCGCAGCGATCGCTCCAACTCCCATTATTAATGCTCCTCCAGAGGTTGGGTATCAAACGATTTCTGCTACGCCAGAGCTACTTCAGCCTTATCTAAGCGATCGTTGTTTGAACCCTGCTGCCGAAAATTTTCCCCATACTTTAACGCTGAACGCCTCTGCCACACCTGTGCCTCAACGCAATTCACCCTATTTACCGATCGGTCAACAGGTTGCAGCCCAGATGACGACTTCTCCTGTTGCCACTGCTCAAGCTAAGGTGCCCCCACTAACATCAGCAAAGCCAACCCCTCTGATAACCCAAACGGTGATAGTGAGCCGAGTGGCTCCAGTTCGTGCGGATACATTCCCCACGATGCCCACCCAACCATCTGTCACCCTTCAGCCTGATCAGGTCAGCAGTTTAGAGTTCAGCAGCTTAAAATCTAGTAATTTGGGCGACACCCTATCCTCTGCTGTGTCAAAAGACTTTGTGTCAAAAGACTTTGTGTCAAAAACTTTGCAATCGGTATTTCAAGGCTGGCTCTACTCTATGCCCAGCAATTTCCCGATGGAGACAGTTCGCGATCGCAGGTTGTATCGGCTGAGAGGCAGTACTCACAGCCGCTGAGTTCAGCCACTTTGGTTCAGGCTTCAGTATTGCCTGAAGATTCCTATCGGTTGCCGGTACAGGTTGCTCAAAAGTCGATACCCATTACTCAACTGATCCAGCTTTCTAGGGGAGCCACAAAAATTTCTACTTTAGGATCTGCGGCACCTATGGGAGATGTCAATGCACCATTGTTGTCTCAATCGGATGCCACCAGCCTAACCCGCCTCAGCCTAACCCGCCTCAGTCAGACTTCAGAGGATTGGCGAAGGATGGCTGCAAACTGTGGTGGGCTACAAGATGCTGCTTGGAGCATTCAGACAATTGGTAGCCATATGACTTTTCCGCTGCCCATTCCGGTTTCCCTGACCTCCGGATTTGGCTGGCGAGTTCATCCTATTACGGGCGATCGCCGTTTCCATAGTGGGATTGATTTGGGCGCACCCTTGGGTACGCCGGTCTTAGCTACTTTGGCAGGACGGGTCGTGTCAGCCACAGAAATGGGAGGTTATGGTTTAACAGTTGTGGTTCAAGCTCGCTCAATTCAGCAGCAAAATCTCTACGCTCACCTGTCTGCGATCGCCGTTAAGCCTGGAGATTGGGTTGAACAGGGCAGCGTTTTGGGGCTGGTTGGCAGTACAGGGAATTCGACTGGGCCTCACCTACATTTTGAAACTCTCCTGCCATCCACAGAGGGCTGGACAGCCGTTAATCCGCTGGCATCGGTCATGGCTGTTTCTGTAGCCCAAATTCCTTAGAGGCAACTTGCCCAATTGTTGGAGAGAATTTGCTATATTTAGATTCGACTGCTGGTGTAGCTCAGTTGGTAGAGCAGCGGTTTTGTAAACCGCCGGTCGCAAGTTCGAGTCTTGTCACCAGCTTTCATCGCAATTTTCAGAGAAATAGCACACTACAGAAACAGCACAGAGACGTTGTTTATGCCCCTGTGCTATTTTGCAATAATGTTTCCTGATTAGGGCTTGCCGTTGGTGCTCAGCAGTTCCACGATGACGCGATGCTCGTCTGGGGGGGAGGCAGGCAACGTCTGACGAGTGTCAGTAATCAGCCAGTCTAGAGCGGCTGCCTGCACATCAATGGCCGCACCCGTCTTATCGACACAATAGCGACCATACACCAGCTTATCTACCAACCGTACTCCTGCTCCTAAGCGGGAATACTCAAAAATGACGCTGTTGTCTACTGTAGAGTCGCTACAAATATGGCAGCTTGAGCCAATCATGGATGGGCCAATAATCGTTGCACCATCTTCAATGCGGGTCATTGCGCCAATGTAGACGGGTCCTTCGATATGTACTTTGTCCCAATTGACCGATACATTGAGTCCGGTATAGATCCCAGGTGCAACTTCATGCCCAGGAATTTGCACGTTCTTGACCTTACCCAACAGGGCGGCTCGAATGGCATGCCAATAGTCAGGGACTTTACCAATATCAACCCACTCAAAGTCCATCGGGATACCGTAAAAAGGTGCACCAACTTCCACTAGCTTGGGAAATAGCTGACTGCCGATGTCATATTCCACACCCGAAGGGATATAGTCAAAAATCTCTGGCTCGAAGATGTAAATCCCGGTGCTGATATTAGTACTTAAGGCCTCTTCAACAGAGGGTTTCTCCTGGAATGCTTTGATTCGACCTGTGTCGTCGGTAACAACAATGCCGTAGCTGGAAACTTCATCGGGTGAAACAGTTTTAGTGACAATTGTGGCGATCGATTTTTTCTCACGATGCTGCCGAACGGCTTCAGTCAAATCTAGATCGATCAGAGCATCGCCACACAGCACCACAAACGTGTCATCGAAGAATGGAGAGAAATCTTGAATTCGACGCATGCCACCCGCAGAACCTAGGGCACTGCCCACGAGTTCTCCATCCATAATGCTGCCTTCAAAGGAATAGGCAATTTCGACACCGAACCGTTGACCATCGCGGAAGTAATTTTCGATTTCGTTAGCCAGATGGCTAACGTTGACCATAATCTTATCAAAGCCATGCTGCTTTAAGAGTTCCAGCAGAAACTCCATCACAGGCTTCTGCAAAATCGGAATCATGGGTTTGGGAGTGGTATAGGTGATGGGGCGAACACGTGTACCTTTACCGGCTGCCAGAATCATGGCTTTCATAAAATTCTATCCCTCGTCGCTGGGCTATTTAGTACGTTTGAATTACTTTGAAATAGGGAACAAACACCCTTCCAGTTTTTCACAATCTTTAAAGATTTCGGGGAGGGCACTGCGATTTTGCAGAATCTACATGGAAATGAAGTTTCAAGGACTCAGCAGCTATTGCTAAGCCTACGGCTCCATTAACTAGCAATTTACCCACCCAACTTGGCACATAAATTTAAGATCTACGAATTTTAGTTAAAAATTTTATTGAAATATTAATGTTTTACTAGGGTATCTGAAGAGAGGGTTACAATCTCATTTCTTTAAGATTTGTTCCATCCAATTGACTCCGGTTCACTCCGGTTTACTTCAATCTAGTTCACTTCAATCTAACAGAGCTACCTTGTTTGATTCTAGAATGCTAGGCTGAGAGCTTTCAGTCAGACTCCGCACTTTTAAGTCTTGATAAAATTCTTCCTGCTCTAGTTCTACTTTGGATTGAGCCGACAAAAACAAAAGTGCCCAGAAGACGCCGACGCGATCGTGTACTGTAGGCACGACGGGATGTTCAGTTTTAGGCGGGTGTAGCAACTGCTTTGCCTTTGTTGCGTCAGCTTCGGCTGGGGTATGAGGTTGAGCATCTGTCCAGATCTGAAGCAGCACCTCAAAATTAAGCCAATCTTGCCTTTGATTTAAGACATCCCAATACTGGCTCAAAAACTGTTCTAGTGCTGCTGCTACCTCAGAGAGGTTTTCTTGATGGGCGAGTTGAGCGATCGCCCGGATGGCCTGCCGCTGCGATTGTGGGCGTGGACGCCGTAACGCTGATCGGCGAGGCTTCTGGTCTGCCATGTCCGCTGAGATCAAGTTGAGTTGAGCAATCAGTTCCTGCAAGGTCACTCGGCGATTGGGGCAGGAGGAGCTACTGCCCGTCGGCGAATTCGCCTTTCTAGGTGGGGTGGTAGAGGGACAGTGCCGAGTGCTTCCGTATCCAGAAGTTCAGCCTCTTCTGGGGTCTCTGCGTCTCTTTCAGCTTCTTGACGAGCTAAACTGTCAGCTTTCAGCAACAGCAGCATAGAGGCATAAAGAAATGCCTGCCCAGATTCAGATAAATCTGCTTCGTAGGGGGCATATCCGGCTTCAGTCGATGGCTCAGGTTGCAGCTTACTCAAAAAGCGATCGATTACCTCGATCACTTTCACATCCCAAGGATCGATCTCGCTACGTTCTGCCAGTTCAATCAGCAAGGCGATGGCATTGTCTGCCAGAGAACGTGTCATAGAACTATGTAGAAACTACCGGCTGCTGACTCGAACAAAGTAAACTGCTGCCAAACCAATTAGCGTCAGGAGCAGAAAAGGAATCCAAAGGCTTTCGGGATTGAGTGGGTCAATTCCAACCGTAGCATTCATAGATCATCCGTATAATCAACCTTGGAGAGCGATCGCTCTTCAACTTAAACTTGCTTGAAAGTCTGACGGTTTCTGACCATTGCCTGTAGCCGTTCTAGGGGATATTCCGTCATGAAGCTCTCCCAGGATTTGGCGTATCCAGCCGCATTGTAAACGTATAGGACTCCGCCGACTGTCCGACTGGAGGTAATGAGATCGAGTGCTCTTGCCAAGTTGAGACATTGAGTGAACTCGTTTGGGGTTATCATCTCTGTTTTCGGTATCCAGTTAAGTTTAGAAGTGGAAAGAGGCTACTCAGAATCTGAAGCAGATGCAAAATCGATGGTGAACTCCACAACCCTTAATATAGGGTGCCTCAAGCAAGGCGTAACACCTGCCGGATCGTAAAGCTGCCAGATTTACTTAACTCTAAAGTAACTAAATATTGTTGAATTGGCTGCGCTTTGATTACTAAGATTCATGTGTAGATACAATTCTTGAGAAAAGGATTTGAGTAACGCTAACCCCTCACGTTTTGATACCGGTTGTGGCGATTCCTCGAATAAATTGCCGCTGGCTCACCAAAAACAGTAGCATCACAGGTACAGTGGCAATTACCACAGATGCCATAAGCACAGACCAATGGTTGGTGAACTGCTCCTGAAACTCGGCAAGCGCTAATTGCACCGTTCTCAATTCAGGTCGGGTTGTAAACACAAGGGGCTTAAATAAATCATTCCATTCGCCAATGAACGTAAACAAAAACAGTGTGACTAAGGCAGGACGGGACAATGGCAGCATGACCAATCCCAAGATTTGCAGCTGATTGGCCCCATCTAATGCGGCTGCTTCCTCTACTTCTATAGGGATAGTCTGAAAATACTGGCGGAGTAGAAATATCCCAAATCCACTAGCAGCCGTTGGTAGAACCAGAGCACCGTAAGTATTAATCAGATGCCCCCATTTCAAAACCAGAAAGATAGGAATAACTAAGAGTTGAAAGGGAATCACCAGCGTTGCCAGGATCAGTAGTAAGATTGCTTGCTGTCCGCAAAACCTCAGCCGGGCTAGGGCATAGCCTGCCAAAGCAGATGTGATTAGCTGAAACGCTGTAACTACGAAGGCAACTAAGGTTGAGTTGAAAAATGCCAACCAAAAATTGCCTCGACTCCAGGCTATTTGGTAATTTGCCCAGGTCCAACCTAGTGTCCCTGTTTCAATTCCCAAAGCATCTGCCGGTGCTAAAGAAGTGAAAATACAACCCCAATGGCAGTAGGACAAGACTGGCACCCAGCAATAAGATGAAGTACAAGAACCAGCGGATGTCTTTTGAGGGTTTAGTGCCTTCAACTAGTGTTTTCTAAAGTTAAAGGCTTAGTTTGGGGCGGATTAGAGTTTATCAATGACATGCGATCGCTCCTCTGTAAATTGTTCTCTACAGAATTTCTTTCCCATTGGTTTATCCATAAGCTAGGCTATAACTCTGGCTCACTTTACTAGAGAAATTTTTATTGCTAAGGGATTAGTCCTTGTAAATTTTTGCTTTAAACCAGTAGGGTGTAGGTTGGAGGGTTTTAGGGTATAGATATTTCCTAGACCCAGGCGAACATTAGGTCGGTGAAACATCGACACATCAGAACCAGGAGACGATGGAACTTATGCAGCAGCTTGAAATCAGCCCAGACATTGACTTTCAAAGCGAGACTTACAAAGACGCCTATAGCCGCATTAATGCGATCGTCATTGAAGGTGAGCAGGAAGCATTTGATAATTACCACAGATTAGCGGAGCTGATCCCGGATGACAAGGAGCAGTTGGTCAGTCTCGCTAAGATGGAAAGCCGTCACAAGAAAGGGTTTCAGGCTTGTGGCAAAAACCTTGCCGTGACGCCAGACATGCCGTTTGCTCAAGTGTTCTTTTCTGAGCTGCATGGCAATTTTCAGAAAGCTGCTGCACAGGGCAAAATTGTCACCTGTTTGCTGATTCAGTCTTTAGTCATTGAGTGTTTTGCCATCTCTGCTTACAACATCTACATTCCTGTAGCGGATGATTTCGCTCGCAAGATTACTGAAGGTGTCGTTAAAGATGAGTACCTGCATCTCAACTTCGGTGAAGAGTGGCTCAAGGCAAATTTCGACACGGTTAAAGCAGAACTGGAGGAAGCCAATCGCGAGAATCTCCCAATTGTTTGGCGCATGCTGAACGCTGTGGCAAACGATGCTCGCGTCTTGGGTATGGAAAAAGAGGCTCTGATCGAAGACTTTATGATCAGCTATGGCGAAGCTTTGAGCAACATTGGGTTTACAACCCGTGACATCATGCGAATGTCTGCCTATGGTTTGGTAGCAGCGTAGCCTCAATGGCATGACAGGTTGACATGATTGGATTAAAAGGGGTGAATTTTGAGTTCACTCCTTTGACATCAGCACAATATTAATGCTGCTTGAATTCTAGAACTGCTTGAAGAGAAATGTCATGATTTTCCAGGGCCCGATCGCGCCTGAAAAATCAGTCGGTGCGATCGCTGCCTCCAGAAAATTCACTGGTTGTAGCGATCGGGCATCCAGGTAGTGGCTAAACAGTAAGCCTGTATCCTGCAACGCGAGTTGAACTGAATCACCCTGGCATTCGTAGCAGCGCAGTATCCACTGACGGGAATTCTCCTCCGAGGGCTTGAGGGCAGTCAAAATTAGATTGCTGGGTAATTGCAAGAACTTGCTAGTGCTGGGCAAGCCAGTGCTAGTGCTGGGCAAGCTAGAAGGCAAGACGGGTTTTTGAACCTTGTCCGGTGAAGTCACCAGCACGCGCAACGGCTGATTCAGCTCATAGCCTCGGCGCACGGTTTGGGCAGATTGCCAGGACTGGTGATGGGGGTAAATAGCATAAGTGAACTGGTGCTGTCCGCGATCGGCGGTGGGATCGGGCCATTCAGAGCCGCGCAGTAGCGTCAGACGAATCTGGTTGGGCTTGCTGTCATAGCCCTGTTTACAGTCGCTGAGAAGGCTAACTCCGTAAGCATTACCGCTGACAGTGTCGCTCAAGTCTGCCCAGCGCAAGGCTGAAACCTCCCACTTAGCTTTTTCTGCCGCTGTTTGAGGACGAGTCGGACGCTGAATGGCTCCGCAGGGGATTTCATAGGTGGCATAGTCTGCATTGATGTTGAGTGGAAAGGCCGCTTTGACAACAACATGCCGTTCTTGCCAGTCTACTTGGGTTTGGATCTGGAGAACAACTGAGCCTTGATCTAAGACATAGACCTGGTTGAATGTAGATTGTCCAAGTTTGCGAATCACCCGAATCCGCGTGGTGATTGGACCGCGATCTTCGTAGAAAATGCGTTCTAGCTGCGTTGGGGGCAGAGGGTATTGAGCATATTGGGGGTCGATGTTCCAAGCATCCCAGTACTGCCCACTGTCTCGAAAAGCCTGTAGCTCGTTGCCTGCCCGACTGAGCAAGTCTCGCTTGTATCGCTTGTCGTATAGGCTTGATAGATTGCCTGTTGTTGGATCAACCGTTGCCCGAATCAGGTCGTTTTCTAATACAAATCCAGGAGCCGTAATGGCTGGCACTGGGTTACCAACGCTGTGAGGGACTAACCAATAGCAGCGATAGCCGATCGCCGGAACCTCTGCTTGAAAGAAAATCTGACAATAGGTTTTGCCACTTTCGCGCCAGCAGTGGGGCTGGCTAGGAACCTCTCGCCCTTCCAGGTCACAAATCTGCCAAAAGCAAGCGCGATCATCTTGACTTTGCTGTATCGACAGGGCAACGCTTTCGATGCGGGGCCAGCTTAGCGAGTTAAACACGGTAATGATTTGAGCTTGGGGATGGGGCGGAGTGGGGCGGTTGATTTGAGCAGCGATCGCCTGCATTGCTTCTTGCCGAATCTTCCAGCCCGTATTCAGTGCCTCCTGCCATGCCCGATTGGCATCCACAAACACCGGTGTAATTGAAGTGCCTGGCAATATGTCATGGAACTGGTTGAGCAGCACCTTTTTCCAGGCAGTTTCTAGTTCTGGCTGAGGATAGGGTGCGCCAGTCATCAGGGTTCTGAGGGAGGCAAATAGCTCTGCCTCGTAGAGGATATCCTCACAGCGGCGGTTGAACTGCTTCTGGTCGGCATGATTGGTGTAGCAGCCTCGATGTAGCTCTAGATAGAGTTCGTCGTTCCAGGTTTGGGCCATACCGATGGGAGGAGCGGCGGTTTTGGCAGACGGGGGAATAGTACTGTGAGAAGCACTGTGAGAAGCACTGGTAATTGCCAGATCCCTGAGCCCCTCCAGAAATTTCTGTGCCGTTGTGAATTCTATTTGGGGGAAGAAGGGCGATCGCCCCCAACGACGTGCCATTTCCAGCATGTCTCGCGTTGGCCCACCGCCATGATCGCCAATACCAGGAAGCCAAAGACAAGTTGAAGTGCTGGTTTGGGTTTCCCAAGTGCAGGCGTACTGTGCCATTTTCACCGGATCAATGCCTTCGCCAATCGGAGCAGAGTGCAGGCTAAAAATCTTTGTGCCGTCTGGAGCCTGCCACCAATGTGCAGCATAGGGAAACTGGGTAGTATCGTTCCAGCGCAGTTTTTGGGTAACGAAGTAATCAACACCGCCTTGCTTCAAAAATTGCGGTAGCTGCCCATTGAAACCAAAGGTGTCTGGCAACCAGGCAATTGTACCGCGCTGCCCAAACGTTCGGTGCAGATAGCGCTGACCGTAGAGCAATTGCCGAGCGATCGCTTCGCCGCCAATCAAATTCATTTCGGGTTCTACCCACAGTGGGGCAATGGCAACTTCCCAGCGCCCAGCCGCAACTTGAGCTTTAATGGCTGCAAACAGATCCGGACGATTTTTCTCCATCCACTCATACAGGGCAGGTGTCGTGTGGCAGTAAGTGAGTTCAGAGAACTCTTGTTGCAGATTTAGCACCGATTGAAAGGTGCGCTCTGCGACTTGCCAGGTTTCGCTGATTGGCCATAACCAGGCCATATCTAAATGGGCATGTCCCAAAAGTTGAATTTTGCGTTGCTTCACCCACTGTCCCCAGGGCTGTAATTGCTGACGCAAATGGGTGAGCGCCCGATCAAAAGAGAGGCGATCGCAGACAGTTAATACTGCCCAGGGCAGTTGTTCTAGAGCTTGAGCAACGGTCTCTAGTTGGTCAGGCGCAAAGGCTGTCAAAAATTCCTTGAGGACAGCCAATTCATCTGCCACAAAACCGGGTTCTGGACAAGGATTAACGGTCTGATCAGCAAACTCATACAGACAGAGCGACTTCACCAATGCGCCATTGTCATGTCCTGGACTCTCCAATCGGATGGCTACATCAAAAGTTGCATTATGGCTGACCGCAGGACTCAGCTGCAGGCGAGTGGTAGCGTCAAACAGGTCTCCTGCTTGTACCAGCTTGCCATTGATATAAACTTGGGACACTTGTGCCCACCAGGTTAATGCCAGCCGCAGCGTCAAGCCTTGCAGAGGATAGCCGTTGAGATTATGCGGTACCCCAATGCGCTGTCCCAGCCATAGCACCTGTCGGCCCTTTGCCCAAGCGATATGATTTTTAGTGTTCAGTGTTACCTTTGCCCAGCTTTGCCAGCTTGCCGCTTGTGTTGCCTGACTTGCAGGCAGTTCTCCGGCATAAAGACGCCATTGAGCTTGGACATTGATCTGAGTCAAGGACCGCAGTTTGGTGATTGCTCCAGCAATTCGATCGCTTGAGGATGGTCCTTGGGAAGTAGCACGAATTACAGCGTCAGCCATATTTCCAGGTCAGCCATATTTCCAGGTAAGATCAGGTCAATAGTATTTCAAGGATGGAGGATGAAGGCTCAAGGATGACAAAAGTTATGAGTTGTAAGTTTTAAATGAATTTCAATTTCCACAACTTAAAACCCAAAACTACGATGTGTCCCCGCACCCTACACCCCCTTCCCTCTGCCTCCTATGTCTCCTTCCAGACGCTACCAAAGTAATCTATTCAATTTTCTGTCTCGCCAGTCTATGCGGCTCCGCGACCAGACGGGACAGACTTGGCGACAGGCCAAGATGGCCGCAGTTTGGGGGGTGCAAATTTTGCTCTACCCTCTGTACGTTGGGTTTCAAGCGACACGCCTAGCTGGAAAGCAACTTCGGCACACGGTGCGCCAAGTGTTACCCAAGCTACAGGCTATTCAGCAACCTCAACCTCTTGTAAAACCGGGGGCAGTAAAATCGGGGGCAGTGGTCGAGGCAAAGGCAGGTTCGGTGTGGGTTGCGGATACACCCATTCAGCGATCGCTCCAGTTCCTCACCCATTTCCAGCTAGTGCTTCCTGGCGATCGGACTATTCGGCAATTAGATCCGCACGATACGGACTCACCAGGCATGAGGGTGGTTATAGGGGGTAGTGCTTTATCGGGTGCCACTGCTATTCAACCTGCCGCCATTCAGGTGCAGGGCATTGCTTCGTTGCTAGGCTCTCATCGGTTAGTGCTGGTCGGCGTTGAGAATCAGCTTTTGGATGTGTTAAGCCCTGATCAACAGATGCTATTGCAGCGGCATTTGGTGTGGGATTTGGCAATCTATTGGCGGCAGCAGCGAACCTTAGCAACCGCTCAATCTTCCCCTTGGGTAGACAGGTTTTTGCCCCTCCCGAAAGATCGTCCCCAAGCCTTGCCGCCCATCCGCGCTTTCTGGCAGGTGATGACCTGGATGCAGGCGAGTCCAGTGGCGATCGCGACTGATCTATTTCAAGAGTCTCGGTTAATGGCTGCTTTGCCACTTACTGGCTTGCCGCGCTTGGAGGGTACTGGCTCACTCGTATCGCTGCGATCGGCACAACCAGACTGGCAATCTACCCATGAAATGCTGAATCACTTGAGTCATTGGGTTCGCCACCGTCTACAGAACTTAAAAAACGTTGCCCTTCAACCATTGGCGCTTCAACCATTGGCGCGATCGCCCAAGGCAATTCAGGATCAGTCCATCCAGGACGCTGCTCCCGCAACCCATCAGCCTTGGTTGACTGAAGCCGATTTGTTTAACCCCAATCGATCGGCTCAAGCCTGGATGTCGGAACTGCGCTCAACCCTGAGCCAACCGCTCACCAATCTACCAGCGGAGTATCTGATGGATCAGCATCAACAAAATCCTGATTTGTCCCACCTGCGCTCTCCCCAAAACGCAACAGAGCGATCGCTAGCTCGATCGCTCCGTTCGACTCGGCGTTCCAGCATTCGGAGCAACGAATGGGACTCTGTAGCCGATACGGAACCTGCCGTTCAGCCAGATGTCAAGCTTGATCTTCAGTCCACCGCTACTCACACAGACTCTTCCCAACCTGCTTCTGGAGATTTGGCAACAGTTAGCAGATCTTCCCAGGATGAACTCATTGCAAAACCTACCTGGATTGAAGCTGAAGTTAGACTAGTCACTTACGAAAAGCACCCGATCGAACGGCTTTTAAATTGGATCGATCGGGGAATGTCCTGGATTGAAACTAAAGCAGCCGATGTTTGGCAGTGGTTTCGCGATCGCTGGTCTGCCTAAAGCATTACCACAACTGGATTTGACACACTTGGTAAAAATGCGCCAAGATAGATGAGAGATCTGTTCATAAAACTTAGTAAAGGCTGTTAGCATGTCCCTGGAACTGATTTCTCTAGAAACAATTCAGAAGATTGCTCATGAGTATGGCTACTGGTCGGTGTTTTCTGGGGATTCTGGTAGAGAATATGGGTGTACCCATTCCAGGAGAAACCTATCACTTG
>JAAUOQ010000493.1 GCA_012034795.1 Leptolyngbyaceae cyanobacterium CRU_2_3 | reverse complement strand
GATTGTCAATCCTCCCTCAGCATTGCCAGTTTTTCGATTCGCCTCTTCCGTGATAGGCTGTAGCCACTCCACCGGACCAACCCGACTCTGGTATGCCAGCGTATGTGCATTAGGTCGATTCAGCGTTTGCATAATCAGCGCGGTAGACTCCTCAATTTCCTTCTGGTAAGGGTCACCTGCTTCTTCTACGTAGCTAACAGGTACACCATGAGCACTGAAGAAAATATGCACATCGTCAGGGTCGGGCATTAGGTCTAGCTGCTGAGCAATCAAGTCTGCCATCGCTTGCAGATAGCCTGGACGATCGAACCAGGAAGAAATGACCGTGTAGTCAATCCGGTTCAATCCTGGTTCTTCTTGCCAAATTTTTTCTAATAAGCGAAAGACTAGAGCCACTGGTGCTAATTGAAAACTGAGGATAGAGCGGCAGAATCACCAGTTGCCTGATATCGTCGCGTTTGATGCGAGCGATCGCCTCTTCCGTAAAAGGATGCCAGTAGCGCATCCCCACGTATATCTGTGCCTCGTGTCCTTTGCTTCAGGGACTCCTGTAGAGCCTGGGCTTGCTCCTCAGTGATTCGGCGTAGCGGCGATCCTCCTCCAATCAATTTATAGTTATTTTGAGATTTGCTAGCACGGCTAGTAGAGATGAACCATGCTAAAGGTTTCTGCATCCAGGCAAAGGGAAGGCGAATAATCTCTGGGTCAGAAAATAAATTGAACAGAAAGGGACGAACATCTTCCAGTTGGTCTGGTCCGCCTAAGTTGAGCAGTAAAACTCCAACACGACCCATAATTACTTCGGTTCCCTTTTCTTAATCTTTAGTTACTGATTTTAACAATAATCTTTTATAATTTCAGCCTGCTTTAGTGGTATTAGTTTGCAAGAATAACCCACTGGAACTGTTTACTAAGCCATCGGCTTTGAATTAAAAAATAAGTGGATACTTTAACAATCTTATCTGACTGGTAGACTGCATAGCTGCTTTTCATTAAGCCTATCTTTCACCCAGCATAAATACTTGCTGATTATTCGATGCTGAACCCTCTATGCCAAACTCCACTTCTCCAAAGACTGACATAGACACCCGAATTTCTCAAGTGAATCATCGGTTGAAGGTTGCTCAACTAGGCATAAAAATTGAACGGCGAGGACAAAAGCTGTGTCTGAGAGCCACTTTGCCGCCACGTCCAGACAGTCCTCGCCTGCGCCCCCACCAGCAGCGAGTGAGTCTTGATTTGTCTGCAACAGCCGCAGGGCTGAAGAAAGCCGAAGATCAAGCCAAAATCATTGCTGCCCAGTTGCTTGAAAATCGCTTTGACTGGCGACATCATCTGCCGGTTGTTGGAGGGGGAAGACTGCATGAGATGGATTTATCTCAGAAATTGCAGGCGTTTGAGCTACACCTCATCCAGCATTTGAGCCAGACGGGTAAACCTTCTTCGGTCAAAACAACTTGGGAAAAGGCATATGCACCTTATATTGCAAAACTGGTGGCGATCGCCCAATCGTCCCATCAACTCAATCTATCAGAGTTGATTTATGCCACAGTCTACTCGACACCTACAAATTCTCGCAGTCGTCAGGTCTGCTGCACTGCTCTAAAAGCACTGGCGGAGTTTTTACAACTTGAACTACCCGTTGATCTAAAAACCTTGTGGGGAACCTACAACTCCGGACAGACTCAAGCTCGCGAACTACCAACCGATCAACAGATTATTGAGGAGTATGAAAAGATTCCCAATCCGGCTTGGCAGTTCGTTTATGGAGTGATGGCAACCTACGGACTCAGGAATCACGAAGTCTTTTTCTGTAATTACAATGCTTTAACCAACGGCGATTCAGAAGCAATGATTGAAGTCTTGAACACGACGAAAACTGGTAGCCACGAAGTCTGGGCTTTTCCACCAGAGTGGGTCGATCGCTTTCATCTCAGAAAAATTAATCTTCCCTCTGTGAATACTGACCTGAGCCAAACGACGCTGCAACGGATTGGTCAGCAAGTCACCTGCCAGTTTCGCCGCTACCAAATTCCCTTCTCACCCTATGACTTGCGGCATGCTTGGGCAGTTCGTACCATTCACATTGGGTTGCCAGACACCGTATCTGCTCGGATGATGGGGCATTCTGTTGCTGTCCATACCCGCACCTATCACCGGTGGCTGACTCGTCGCGATCAGCAGCAGGCAGTGAGAACAGCACTCAGCAAAACTAATTCCTTGGAGTGAGTTTGCAATCTACTGAGTCTCAATGGGGGCAGACAAACTCTAGGCTAAGAGAACATAGGCTGAGAGAACATAGGCTGAGAGAACATAGGCTGAGAAACATAGGCTAAATGCTTGCCTCAGTCGAGCCAAACCCATTAACCTTACAACATGGAATCATGCAAAATACGGCTGAATACAGTTGCGCCTATTGTGGTGAGGTTAATCTCACCTTTATCGATTTCAGTGGCGGGGGCCAGCAATCGTATGTTGAAGACTGTCAAATATGCTGTCACCCCAATGTGTTGTATATCCATATTGATGAAGAAACGCTAGACATTGAAATTAGTAGCGAGTTTGAAGGCTAAAGGAAATGAGGTGACAATCCTTCTTCTGATCATAGTCCTGGGGAGTGCAATTACATGGGCGCAGGGAGTTATATTTTTGTCAGAGTATTTCTTGACTGCCTTACACTTTCCGTTTTGGCTCAGTATGATCTGCTTGGTGCTGCTCTTTTCATGGTTAATCGGCGGAGAATAACACAAAATCGGCGGAGAATAACACAAAATAGAGACTTGTTCAGTTTGAAGAGTATGCAGGGAATGTTAAATGGTGTATCTCTGAGCATTAGACCGCGACGTAAGCAGATTGAAGATATTTTCTAAGCGCCAGAGTAAGCTGAAAATTGTTACCGCTTTTCTACCGAAGTTTTGAGTCAATCTGTAGATGGGTGCTAGTCTCACAGGAACAGCTCATCTAGCTAATACCTTACCTTCACTTCCCCTCAAAGGCTATGATGACTCACCCAGAGCAGCGTGCCGGAATCCAAACACTCTCGACTGCAACTCACCGATATAAATTAAACGTTCTATTGGTGGAAGACAATCTAACCAATCAAAAGGTTGCCTTAAAGCAGCTACAGAGTTTGGGCTATCAGGCAGATACCGCTGCCAATGGCCAGACAGCGATAGCAGCTATCATGCAGTCTCGCTACGACTTAGTGTTAATGGATTGTCAAATGCCGGTCATGGATGGCTATGCAGCCACTCAAGCTATTCGAGATTGGGAAGCCCAGTCTTCCATCCAGGGTGGCAGAATCGTCGTGATTGCCATGACTGCCAGTGACCTCCAGCAAGATCAAGAGCGGGCACTGGCGGTAGGCATGGATGATTTTGTCAGCAAAGCCAGTCCGGCG
>JAAUOQ010000068.1 GCA_012034795.1 Leptolyngbyaceae cyanobacterium CRU_2_3 | reverse complement strand
CTTTACTAAAAATCTCAGTCTCTTTCTAATCAATGCTTAATCTATGGGCTAACGGTAGATGAACTATAGCAATCCTAGACCAGCCCTGAGCAAAGCAAAGAGGGGTTTGGGAACGAAGTCTAGGAGGGACAACGCCCCTCTACCTCTTTCTCACTCATCATTGGGATTGCCATATTGCTGGTCGGCAAGGAGTTCATCGCCGATGAAAAATTCTAAAAGCTTAATCTTAAATTCCAACGATCTCAAACAGCTTTATTTGCTACAAGGTGATACTCATGCCAAGACTAATCGGAAAGCAAGCGAACGGTAGTGGATATATGGCTTTATTGCTGCTAATTAGTGCAGGCGCTGTCGGGGCAATGGAATATGTAGGTGCTATCGATATAGTTCCTAATTTCGGCAGGGAATGGGTACATGGGTCGGCGCTCCCTTCTAATGACAGACAGCCTGGTATAGCAGATAGCCAACCATCGCTCGCCTCACCTGACAATGGTCAATCTGCCAATGGGCAACGCCACGAGCAACCCATGCTTCAGTTGGGTAATCCTACTCCTGCGCCAAACGCAGTGCAGTAGAAAGTTTGTAACTTAATACAGATTTTGTCAAAGCTTTTGGTTTTAAAAAGGGAGGTCTTGAGTGCGTAAGGGAAGCGATATTTTAGGAAAATCCGTTGTTGCCTATGACAGCGGCGAGCGAGTGAGCACTGTAAAAGACTTAATCTTTGATCAAGATAGCAACCAGCTTCTCGGACTACTGGTTCAAGAAGGGGGTTGGTTTAAAGACTCAGAAGTTATTCCTTTTCAAGGCATCCAAGCGATCGGTTCTGATGCTGTGATCATACCCTCTGAAAGTGCTGTAGTCAGAGTCAGCCAGCTACCTGAAGTCAAGCGAATTCTGGAGCGCAACAATATCCTCAAGGGTACGCACATTATGACCACTGATGGGCGCGATCTGGGTAAAATGGTTGATCTATATTTTGATGAACAAACCGGTGTGATCGAAGGCTACGAGGTGTCTGGAGGTTTGTTCGCCGACGCTTATTCTGGAAGATCATATGTTCCTGTTCCTCACACTTTAAAAATTGGTGAGCATGTGGCTTTTGTGCCTTCAGAAGTGGCTGACTTAATGGAGGAGCAGACTGGGGGCATTAAAGCGGCTGTGCAAACGGCGAGCGAAAAAGTGCAATCTGCGGCTCAAACTGCGAGCGATCGCATCCAGGTAGCCGCACAAGAAACAGGCTATAAGCTGCAAAATGCAGGACGGGCTGCTCAGATCTCTGTCTTGAATGCTGTGGTCAACCCAGCCGAGCAAAAGGAATTTGCCATTGGCAAAATTTCCCAAAAGGACGTAAGCGCTGCCGATGGTACACTAATCGTTTTAGCCGGGCAACCCATCAGTTCTTTAGATGCCCAGCAAGCTGAGGAAAAACATGTCCTGGGTCGGCTTTACGAAGCTGCGGGTGGTGACGCCAGGCAACAGTTGAGCGATCGGTTTCAAGCGGGTGCCCAAGAAGCCGAAACAAGGCTACAGATCGTGGCTGATCAGGCAAATGAAAAGTTTCAAGACTTGCAACGCAGTGCCACTTCTTCTCTCACGAACGCCGTTGTGAGTCCAGCCGAACAGAAAGCCTTTGTACTTGACAGAGTGGCTGAATGGTCTGTTGCAACGCCAGACAATATCGTGATTGTGACGGGTGGGCAAGTCGTTACCGCAGCAATGGTTCATAAGGCTGAACAATTGGGTGTATTGGACGAACTGTATCGAGCTACAGGGGGTCGCATCCGAGGTCAAATCGCTGTGATGGCAGAGAGTGCAGTAGCAGGGTACGGAGTTGAACAAGCCAAAGGTCGGCGGGTGCAAGCTATGGTCCGGGCACGTAACGGGCTGATTGTAGCTGCTCCAGGGCAAATCGTTACGGCTACAGTGATCGAAAGAGCTAAATCTCACCAGGTAGAACGAGAACTGCTGAATTCGGTGGGGCTATCTTCTAGCACAGCAATTCGTGCTCAAGCCAATGGTACTGTAGCGGGGGCAGGCGATCGCCTCAGCAGTACCACCCAGACCGTAGGTGCTCATCTCTCTGAGGGGACATTACAAGTCAGGCAAGGTGCGCGTACGCTATGGGAACAGACCAAACAAACCGCTCATGCGCTACAACATCGAAGCGCACAAACGATCGAAGAACAGCGGATCAAAAGCGCTTTAGGACGACCGGTAACACGAGTCATTCTGGATCAACAGGACGACGTTATTCTCAACGTGGGTGAATTGATTACACATCAGGCGATCGCCAGTGCCCGACAGGCAAATGTATTAGATGTCTTGCTCGGCTCAGTCTACACGCAAACTCCGCAATTTTCTAAAGCAGAAATGAGCGCGCCTGAAGCGGGTAAAGCTGCCCTAACGGCCTCGCATGTGTAGGACAAATAGCAGGAAAACCCTTCGGTTGTCTAGGTATCAGACTCAGGATTTGAAAAATTGAGGCATATAAGAGGTAAAAAATTATGATTGGATTTGTGCTGACGACTTTAGCAACTGCCCTCAGCTTGCTTGTGACTGATTTAGCAGTCCCCGGCGTTAATATTGCGACTTTTCCCGCCGCTATCATTGCAGGATTGGCAGTAGGTGTAGTCAATTCAACCGTCAGACCGGTAATTTCAGCTTTGGCTTTACCGCTCAACTTTGTGACTTTGGGTTTGTTTTCTTTGGTTGTCAATGGCCTTTGTTTCTGGCTGGCATCAGTTGCGGTTCCCGGATTCAGCGTTCATGGATTAATCGCCTTTTTGCTAGGGCCTGTAATTTTATCCCTGGTCAACACCTTTCTGAGCAAGTATTTTGCAGAACGGCACCCGGATCTTAAAGTCGAAACCAAAATGTAGATTCACAAGAGACATTTCAGGGATCAGCACTCTAGACGAGAGTGCTGATTTTCACGTAATCTCTACCTAGAGGCGCAGGGCATCTCCTTCAAACTCCATCTGAAGAGTCTGAAAAACCTCTTTCTAAAGTAGTACTTTATAATGAATTGAAAGTAACGAGGTTTACCGTGGATACTGTGGATACTGTTCTCAGTCGAGCTAAAGCACTCAAGCAGTCCCTGATGGATTTTGTATTAGATGCCGAAGGTGAACTTGCAGTATCTCTGGAAGCCTACAGCGCAGCACAGTTGGCTCGTACTACACATCAGGACATGCAACGACGTACCTTTGTCGTCGATCGCTTCATTGCAGAAGGAAAAGTTGGGGATACAACACCCATTGATATATTTCTAGATGCAAATCCAGATTTAGATAAGAGCGATCGCCAGTTAGTGACTCGCTGGAAACAGAGTTTTATTGGCTTGTTTGCCATTCAACAGGTTCTAGAAGATGGATTTGAACTGATGAATTGGACAACAGCTAAGCAGTATCAGGTTAAACAGACAGAACCCAAAGAACTGGAAAAGCGGCATCGCTTGGGGACAGACGAAGTTATCCTGGCACAAATTTCACCCCTATCTGACTCGGACTGGATGTTCTTTAGCCCCTGGATCTCTTTAGGGAAATTAGGGAAACCTAAGCTAGCCGTGGCGATCGGGAATTTCAAACAAAACTATAAGAGCTATCTCTACAGCGATGCACCGGACTTATTGGCAGAAGCTTGGAAATCTGTAGAACAGCACCACCAGAACTTTGTAGATTTCTTTGGTGATGCTGAAGTGACCCTGCCAGGATATCAGTTGAACAAGAAGCTGGCAGAATTCCAAGAAATTATCACGCAAAAGAGTCTTGCAGCATCTGGTATTGATCCCACTCAATCTCTGGAAGATCTCGTCAAAGAGGCAGGGGTTTCTCAAGCAGACATTGCTGAAGTGGCTGAGGCGATGGGGGCGGATCAAAAGACCGTTTCTCAGCTTTTAGAGCATCAAGCTATCCCTAAAATGGTTGCTCCCAAAGTTGAACTACCGGCTCCACTCAAAAAGGCAGAACAGGTAACAGTGTTGACTGATCCTCGATGGGGACAAATGTTCTTGCCGACGTACAGCCAGTTTAAATCACTTTTGCAGGCTGAAGATTGGCAAACCATTGCCAACGCCAAAGAGATTGTCCAAAAACATCTGAAGCAGCCTGACATCAATAGCTTTGTCTGGCATCGTTTAGCAAAACAATATCCTACTCAGATGCAATCGCTTTTGCAGCAAGTTCTGGAGCGTCCCGACTTTAACTTAGAAGATGATTTAGACAGTCTTTTACAAGAATATGGCAAGGAAACAGAGGTGGAATTGCCAGAGATTGCCAGTGTGCCGTTACATCTGCACAACCTATTTCAGGAGGCCCTGTTAGAGGTGAGTAAGGAAAAATCTAAACCGAAAGCTAAGAAGAAAGTAGGAGCAGGATTTCAGCGCTCGGAACTTTAGGAAATTTTGGCGGCGATGATATTATGAGTTGCAACTCTCATGACTCATGCCATGATTCAGACCGAGCCATGCCAATCCGATAAGTTTTCCTTCATCGATCGCGCTCTGGCAGAACGGCAACAGGCGCAGCGGTGGCGATCGCTGCATCCTGTAACGCCAGTTGATGCCGTGCATGTCCTCAAAAATCATCAGACATTACTGAACTTTAGCGCTAATGATTATTTGGGACTGTCCAAGCATCCCGCCTTGGTGGAGGCAGCGCAACACTATACGGTGCGCTATGGCACGGGTTCAACGGCTTCACGGCTAGTGGCAGGCACCTATGATATTCATCAGCAGCTTGAGGAACAGTTGGCGATCGCCTGTGGACGAGAAGCCGCGTTGATTTTCAACTCTGGATTTCAAGCCAATTTTTCGATTTTGGGATCGTTACTCAATTCACAGTCTTGGGTACTCTGCGATCGCCAGGTTCACAACAGCTTGCTCCAGGGCATTTTGGCCAGCCAAGCCCGGTTCATTCGCTATGCCCATAATGATTTAAACCATCTGGAGAAGCTGCTGAGGCAGGCAGACCCCTCTCGCCGGATTGTGATTGTGACGGAAACTGTGTTTAGTATGGATGGCCGATCGCAGTGATGTCTCAGCCCTGGTGAATCTGGCGCAAGCGTACAACGCCATCTTGTATCTGGATGATGCCCATGCGTTGGGTGTTTTGGGTGAAAATGGCATGGGGTTAGCGGCCTATCAGCCAGGAGCGGATGTGGTGGTCGGCACGTTTGGCAAAGCCTGCGGCGCATTTGGAGCATTCGTCACCTGCTCAGCCAAACTGAAGAATTATTTGATCAACTGTTGCCCTGGCTTCATTTACACAACGGCGTTGCCGCCTGCGGTGATTGGGGCGATCGCTGCTGCCCTAGCGCTAATCCCCACTCTGGAGCCAGAACGCCAGCATTTAATGCAATCTGCTGCTCGGCTACGTCTCCAACTTCAGCAGTTGGGCTACGATACGGCAACTTCTGACTCTCAAATTGTGCCGTTGATAATAGGCGATGAGGGAAAAACCTTACGTCTATCCGAATGGCTAGAGAAAAATGGTATATTGGCGATCGCCATTCGTCCACCCACCGTTGCCGCAGGCTCTTCCCGACTTCGCTTTTGCTCTCTCCAGCCAGCACTCATCCGAGCAAATTGATCACTTGGTTCAAATGATTGACCGTTGGCATGGATATGAGAATGGACATGAGAATGGACATGAGATCTGAGGTGCCTAAGTTGGAGGTGCTAGCCTATCATGGCTGGGGATTTGACAACACCTGCTGGCGATCGTGGGAAACCAGATTTGCTCAGCAGGGCGATCGATTTTTGACTAGCGATCGGGGTTACTTTGGTAATCCTGTTGAATATCCCGTTCAGTATCCCATTCAATATCCAGTTTCTCCCAAAATCATCCTGACCCATTCCTATGGACTACACCTCTGCCCGATCGCACAGCTAGAGCAAACCAGTCTACTCGTGATCTTGAGTGGCTTTTTAGAGTTTCATCCCTGTCAGGAATCGCTGAGGCGGCGATCGCAGTTGATCCTCCAGCAAATGCTGGCTCAGTTCCAGGAAAAGCCCGAAGTTGTCCTCAGTCATTTCAAGGCAAAGTGTGATTATTTTTGGCTGATGCATCGTTGCCCCATGACTTGCCAAAGGGTGCCTATGACTTAGCTTTACTTACCCAAGATTTAGAAAATCTTGGTACATCGAGCATTAATCTTGATCGCTTCAGGCAAATTCCTCACATTGTGATTTTGCATGGAGCGAAAGATCGGATTGTTTCGTTGAAGCAGGGTAAAAATTTGGCTGAACAATTGCCCACTCACAGCCAATGGATTGAAATTCCAGATGCAGGTCACGCCCTGCCGTTCAGCCATTTTCAAACTTGTTGGTCAATTCTAAACTCGATGTATGGCTCCTATTTTTCGTGACTCTAAGCAGGCGATCGCTCACCAGTTTGGGCAGGCTACTGCTACCTATCAGGCTCAGGCTCAGATGCAAAAAGATTGTGCTGGGCAATTATTGGACTATTTGCCTCATCCACTGACCCTACCTCCAGGGGCAATTTTAGAAATTGGTTGTGGAACAGGATTTTTGACTCAAGGGCTGATCGATCATTTCCCCGATCGCGCCTTAGAAATTACTGATCTTTCACCCGAAATGCTGCAATTTTGTCAGGCGAATGTGCAAATTCCAGTACCCCAAAAAGATTTAATTGCGTTTCGCCCGATGGATGGAGAGGCGATCGCCGCCAGTCCCAAGGACTCGCCTCATGCCCCGCCCTATGCTCTGCCTTATGCCCTCATTGTTAGCGGTTTTGCCATTCAGTGGTTTGAAGATCCAGCGAATAGCCTCCGTCAATGGTTGTCGCAGTTGCAGCCCGGTGGACTGCTGCTGATTTCTTTGCCCACTCGTCAGAGCTTTCCAGAGTGGCGGCAAATTTGCCTAGACTTCAATCTACCGTTCACGGCCAATCCCCTGCCTGATATAGCAGAAATAGTTGCAGCTTTGGCTCAAGAGAGCCGATCGCATCAGGTGTATGAGCACACTATCCGTTTGAACTTTGAGAATGCGGCCGATTTCTTCAAAAGCTTGAAGATGATTGGGGCTGGATTCAGCCAAACAGGAAAACGGCTCTCACTGCCACAAATGCGACAATTAATCCGGCATTGGAATCAGCAAACCAATCATCAGATTACCGTGCAGTTTCATGTTGCGTTTGGAGTTTTTCAACGGTGAACTTAGCGAGTTTTCCCAAACAGTTTTTTGTAGCTGGCACCGATACCGATGTGGGTAAAACGGTTATCTCGGCTCTGTTGACTTTAGGATTAGGTGGTGCTTACTGGAAGCCCATTCAATCTGGGCTGGAGCCAATTACCGATACCGATTATGTGCAAACCATCACAGGATTAGATGCATCTCACTTCATTCCAGAACGCTTTCGATTACCCGAACCGTTGTCTCCCCACGCATCGGCAGCGATCGCCAACGTTCAGATTAACTTGGCTGACTTTCAATTGCCTATTGTCAGCAAACCCCATTTAATCGTGGAAGGTGCAGGCGGATTGCTGGTTCCACTCAACGCTCAAGATCTGCTGATTAATCTCATTCAACAGTTAGGACTACCTGTCTGTTTGGTGGCTCGGAGTTCCCTCGGCACGATTAATCACACCCTGCTTTCTTTAAACGCATTGCGACAAGCAAAGATTCCCATTTTAGGTGTGATCCTAAATGGCGAACCGAATGCCATCAATCGAGAGGCGATCGCCCACTATGGACAAGTCCCGATTTTGGGTGAGCTAAATCGGCTAACCGAAATAAATCCCGTTACACTCAAGAAGGCATTTCAAGCCATGTTTAGTGATTCTCTATCAAGTGAAGCATCCGCGTAATTGTGGCTTGACCCCATATTCTGGATCTCCTGTTGATCATTTCATCCCATATTATGCATCCCCATATTTGGTATCCCTATACTCAAGCCAAAACCGCACCTGAGCCGCTCAGGGTCAAATCGGCTCAGGGCGTTTGGCTGGAGTTGGCAGACGATCGCAAAATCATTGACTGCATTTCTAGCTGGTGGGTCAACCTGCATGGCCATGCCCATCCCAAAATTGCCGAGGCGATTTATCAGCAAGCCAAAACCTTAGAGCAGGTAATTTTTGCAGGCTTTACGCATGATCCGGCAGAACAGCTTGCCGAAAAACTAGTCAGCAAATTGCCTGCTGGATTCAGCCGCGTATTTTATTCAGATAATGGCTCCACTGCGGTTGAGGTGGCGCTGAAAATGTCCTACCAATATTGGGCAAATTTGCAGCAGCCCCGATCGACCTTCCTTGCCTTTGAAGGCGCATATCATGGCGACACGTTTGGAGCTATGTCGATCGGTCAATCTTTGTTTACTCAAGCGTTTACCGATCTATTGTTTAATGTGGAATCAGTTCCGTTTCCGGAAACGTACATCGGCGATCGCACCGTGGTAGAGCGAGAGCAGCATATTCTCAGTCTTTTAGAAAATAAGCTTCAGCAAAACCCCGATCGCTATGTAGGGTTTATCATTGAGCCTTTGGTTCAGGGCGCTGGCGGGATGCGGATGTGCCGCCCTGAGTTTTGCAAAACTTTGCCAAGTTGCTCGAAAGTTCAATATTTTGGTGATTTTTGACGAAGTGATGACGGGGTTTGGGCGGACGGGCGAATGGTTTTCCTGCATTAAGGCAGGCGTTCAGCCCGATATCATTTGCTTGTCTAAAGGTATCACAGGGGGATTCATACCACTGTCTGTTACCGTATGTTCCGAACCCATCTATGACGCATTCTATAGCGATAGCCCCGCTAAGACGCTGTATCACGGGCACAGTTATGCAGCTAATCCTCTCGGCTGTGCAGCGGCTTTGGCATCCTGGGAACTGATGATAGAACATGATCTGGCATTTCGCAGTATGGAGAGCAAACATCTTGAGTTACTGACGCCGTTCAAAAATCATCCCCAAGTGGAGAAATTGCGTGTCACTGGCACAATCGCCGCAATGGATATCATCACGTCCGACCAACCGGGCTATCTCAATCAGGTAACGACAAGCATTCGGCAAAAGGCGATCGATCGGGGATTACTGTTACGTCCCTTGGGCAATGTGCTATACCTGATGCCACCTTACTGCATCACGGATCAAGAGCTAGCCAGGGTCTATCAAGGCATTGAAGCAATTTTGAACGAGCTTCTTGACTCTGATATGCGCTAAGTGAATTCGCCTGACGGTATGATGCAAAGCGCAACTCTATTACAAAATCCTACAACTGCGATCGCCCATGCTCAACACACTCTCTACCGCCATAGGTCTTGAAATCCGCCATGACTGGGCAACGGCTGAAATTTTGGAGATGCTTCAGCAGCCCTTACTAGATCTGGTCTACCGCGCCCAGACAGTGCACCGCCACTACTATCCCCAAAATGACATTCAGTTGGCGACCTTATTGAGCGTTAAAACAGGGGGTTGTGCTGAAAACTGTGCCTATTGTCCTCAATCGGCGCATTATGAAACCACGGTCGAAAAGCAGGCGATTTTGCCCGTAGAGGAGGTATTAGCGGCTGCACAACGAGCCAAAGATCTTGGCTCAGACCGATTTTGTATGGGCTGGGCCTGGCGCGAGATCCGCGATGGCAAAGTGTTTGATGACATGTTGGAGATGGTGCGCGGAGTGCGATCGCTAGGTCTAGAAGCCTGCGTCACGGCCGGAATGCTCAACGACTCGCAAGCACAACGCTTGTTCGAGGCTGGGCTGACGGCCTATAACCACAATCTGGATACCAGTCCCGAATTTTATGACCAGATCATTACCACTCGCACCTATGGCGATCGCCTACAAACGCTAGAGCATGTGCGCCGTGCCGGAATTACAGTCTGCTGTGGCGGCATTATTGGCTTGGGTGAAAGTGAGGGCGATCGGGCCCGGATGCTGCAAGTGCTGGCAACGCTGAAT
This sequence comes from Leptolyngbyaceae cyanobacterium CRU_2_3, assembly GCA_012034795.1. Taxonomy (GTDB): domain Bacteria; phylum Cyanobacteriota; class Cyanobacteriia; order Elainellales; family Elainellaceae; genus Drouetiella. Next base: position 2,947 of record JAAUOQ010000068.1, on the reverse strand, counting down.
CCTCATCCGGAGAGTGTGCCCATTAATGCCCTGGTTGCCGTAGAAGGTACACCCCTCCAAGAGCAACCACCCATTGACCCGTTAGACCTCGTTCGGATGTGTGCTGCTGCCCGTATCCTCATGCCTCAAGCCAGAGTGCGTCTGAGTGCAGGCCGCACAAGTTTAAGCCGGGAGGCACAGGTTCTGTGTTTTATGGCAGGCGCAAACTCGATCTTTTATGGCGAGAAATTGCTGACGACGGGCAATCCCGATCGCGATGCCGATCGGCAATTGCTGGAGGACATTGGTGTGTTGAAGGAAATCAATACTCACCCTTGACAAGCAACAACCTGATAAAGAATGGGGTCAAACCTGGTTCTTTCAAGATTATGGAAGAATGGGCGATCGCCTAGTTTCAGAAGATAGTTGCCACCTTTACCCAGTTGAGATCTGAGAACTAGCGTAAACATAAGCAACAAAACCGCCTAACTAATGCTCAATCGTTGGTACAACATTAAGAAGAGTAAAGTATGGCAATGGGGTTCAGCTCGGCGATCGTCGAAGCTACTAGACGACGCTACCAGACTGGTAAAATTCTTGTGATTTTATCGACCAAACGATCCGGAATGACACGCCGGAAGAGTACGTTCGTCAAAATATTGAGCGTCGTCTTGTTCTGGAGCTAAAGTTTTCCCCAGAACAAATTGAGGTTGAGTTTCCGATTCGCTTTGGTAGTGATAAACGTGCCCGGATTGATCTGGCAATTTTTCATGAGGGTGATCCGCATACTCAAGAAACCGTCTGGATCATTATTGAGTGTAAAAGAGATTCCGTTCAACCCTCAGCTAGTAAGGATGGGGATTGAGCAATTAATGTCATACATGGCAGCCTGTGATAACGCTGAGTGGGGCATGTGGACAAATGGACGCTTTAAAGCTGTTAAGCGCAAAATTAGAGGCGACGACGGCAAAACGGTTTATGAAGATCCGAATGATATTCCTAGCAAAGATGGCAATGTTGAAGAAGTCGATCGCCCTACCCGTGAGTTTCTAAGAAATGCAGTTGGAGACAATCTGCTGTTCTCGTTCAAAACCTGTCATGACCATATTCATGTTACGGATGGGCTACAAAAACAGCCTGCTTTCTTTGAACTCCTGAAAGTGATTTTTTGCAAGATTCACGATGAGCGCAATTTTCCACATCCGTTGGAGTTTTATGCAACGGCGCGGGAGAAAGCCAGTAATGACGGCCGGTTAACTGTTGTCAATCGGCTCAGTAAGATCTTTCAGGCAGTAAAGGCGCAATATCCAGCGATTTTTGATGCCAATGATCAGATTAAATTGCAACCTCGATCGCTGGCGTATGTAGTCGGTGAACTCCAGCGATATAGTTTTCTCGACACCAATATTGATGTTAAAGGGAAAGCCTACGAAGAACTGGTAGGCGCAAATCTGCGAGGCGATCGAGGTGAGTTTTTTACCCCTCGCAACGTGCAGCGGATGACAATTCAGATGCTTGACCCGAAAGTGGGAGAAAAAGTTCTCGATCCGGCATGTGGTACAGGCGGGTTTCTGGTGATTGCTATGAATGAAGTGATCAAGAAACTGCGGCAGGAATCGGGCATTAATGAGCAGGTGAATTCTTGGATGCAGAGTGCTCTAAACGATCGGATTCGAGAGATCGCTAAACTTAATTTCTTTGGCATCGACATCAATCCAGACCTCGTAAAAGCTACCAAGATGAATATGGTGATGAACAACGATGGATCTGGAAACATTCTTAGGCAAGATTCATTGCTACATCCCCACCAATGGGAAGATAGCTTTCGCAAAGAGTTTGCTAAGGCGGTTGGGGTTGATCCAAAGAGCTTGCGGAGTCCGAAAGATTTAGCATTGTTTGATTACATTGCGACCAATCCGCCCTTTGGCTCTAAGCTGCCAATTAAAGATCGGGAAACATTAAGTCAATATGAGTTAGGTCATGTCTGGCGACAAGCCGAATCCGGTTGGGAACGAACGGATCAATTGCAAACCTCTGCTCCACCAGAGATTCTATTTATCGAACGCTGTTGGCAGTTTTTGAAGCCTGGTAAGCGAATGGGCATTGTCTTACCTGATGCGATTCTAGGTGCGCCCGGATTGCTGTATGTGCGGTGGTGGATAATCAAATATTGCCGCATTGTTGCCTCGATCGATCTGCATCCCGATACATTTCAGCCGCGTAATGGAACTCAGACCTCAGTTCTCATCCTGCAAAAGAAGACGGAGAAGGAAATTGACCAGAACAAGCTGTCTGATTACAAAATTTTCATGGCTCAAGTGAAAAACATTGGGCATGATAAGCGTGGTAACACGGTCTACAGACGCAATGAGGAAGGCGAAGAGATATTGGTTCCATCTGATCCAATGGCGGTGCCGTTGCTGGAACAAACCGCAACCGGAGAAGGAACGGTTAGACCAATGCCACCGCAAAAAGTTCCAGCGGATGACACACCAACGCTGGCGACACGTTTTCTGAAGTGGAAAAAACAGGTGGTGTTGGGATGGTAGATGCAGCTTTGCCACTAGATATTACACTGTTTGTTCCAGAAGTCGAATCAGATGAACTGGAAACTGAGATCGGGCTGAGTGAAGTCTTGAATGCAGGTGTGCGTTTGGAGGCTTCTGCATTTAATATTGAGGCGCATAACGCTATGACTGCCTTACAACGAGTGGTTTACCCCTAATTTCGCTTTATGGTGCAGAAGGTCTGTGTCAGGAAGCGCATAATGCTTTCCGATTTAAGCGAATTTATGTAAATTCAAATTACGGTGTTCCGTTTTTATCCAGTTCTGAAATCAACAGCTTTGAACCAAGACTGGCTGGGTATCTGAGCGGCAAGCTTACCCGAAATCTTGATAAATTAATCGTCAAGAAGTGGGATATCCTTATCTCTTGCTCCGGAACTATTGGGAATGTTGCATTAGCAT
>JAAUOQ010000067.1 GCA_012034795.1 Leptolyngbyaceae cyanobacterium CRU_2_3 | reverse complement strand
GTCTTGGGGTAAGACGCCTACTAGGGTTGACCAAGCATCAGGGGGCCCATCCAAATCTGGCAGGTTTTCTATCTCAATATGAAAAGGATGAATTTTGACGTCAGGTAAGCGAGCTAAAGTCAAGCTTAAAGCTGCTTCACCTTCAATTTCTTGAATTTGCTCAGCCGCATTGACTCCTACCACTCCACCCCCGCCGCAGCCTATCAAAAACGGGGCAGAAGTCAGATGCTCTTTAAGCAAAGGCATCAGCCGAGAATATTCGCTAGCGAAGGCAGATGAAATGAAGACCAGCCCTAAATCCGCAGAGTCTTGCAAGAGCCGCTGTGCTTGCTCTGATACTTCTTTGACTGCTGCTTCCAGAGAAGGGCGAGTGGATAAAGCACTCGCCCACTTCAGTCTTGAAGAATGCATCGTAGAGTCTTCCATTATTATTCTCCTTGGCAAGTCTCAAGAGCAGGATGGGACAAGAGTCTTAGAGACAGCGCCTTTCAATTGCATCAGCCATACTGTTCCGTAGGAGTTTGGCAATGCCAAGTACCTGACAGGGCATCTGTGCTCACTCATAATAAAAACCGCTGTAACTCAATAGCCTCTATTATTAGCCTTTTCCGGCAATTTCGCTGATAGTCACGTTTCAAAGATTTGGCAAATAGCGGCGATCGCCTTCAGCCAAATCCAATGGTATGGATTGGTAATCGTATTTTTTTGATAAAGTAAAATCTAAATCTTAAGAAATGCAGATCAATTTGTTGCCAACACTGCTTTTTAGGCATTACTAGAAATGTAGACTCAGGTAGGGTAAACCACCCACTTGGATGAACCAGCGATTGACTAGGATGGACTACTCTAGGTATAGAGACTCCCACAACGAAACAGAGTTGAACTAAGGCGATAAAATTCATGAGCACTATCCACGATAAAATTGAGCAAGAGCGAGCAGAGGCTCGCGAAGTCTGTGAAATAGAAGGTGGGACTTCTGGAGCCTGCGCCGCTGCTTGGGATGTGGTGGAAGAACTGCAAGCAGAAGCAGCGCACCAGCGCGACAAAGAACCTGCAAAGAATTCTTTGCAGCAATACTGCGACGACAATCCCGATGCCTTAGAGTGCCGTGTTTACGATAATTAAACGGGCTCAAACTTGGTCAATCTAGCTAGAAAAATTTATCCTCTGCTGTTGACCAACGCGTTTGTTCAAAAATGAGCGCATTTGACAGAACTCTTCATGCATCAGCTTCAGGGCAGCCCCAGGGTTGCCCTGAAGTTTTGTTTACGTTGTTAGAGTTTGTGAGGGCGCGTCAATTGGTCTTCTTGATTGTCTAGGTAAGAAAGTGCAGTGCAAAACCTGGTTTTAACTCTATCTGACACCCTTGCAACTTATAGTTTGGGCGATGCCTTGGGGCAGTCTTTACCTGCCGGAAGCCTGCTGTTGTTGAACGGCGAGTTAGGCAGTGGCAAGACAACTTTAGTCCAAGGACTGGGGCAAGGGTTAGGCATTAATGAAGCCATTAGTAGCCCTACTTTTGTTTTGTTAAACGAGTATCCTGAAGGGCGGGTTCCACTGTATCACTTGGATTTGTACCGTCTGCAACCCAAAGAAGTGGATGCGCTCTATCTGGAAACCTATTGGGATGGACTAGAGGTGCCGCTAGGAATTGTGGCGATTGAATGGGCAGAGCGTTTACCTACCCCCCCCTCAAAATTATCTGGATATCCGCTTTATCTGCTTTACCAAGCGGAGGGCGGCAGGCAAACCTCCAGGCTATAGGACAGAAAGGGATGGAGTGGCTCAATGGGAGCAAACCACTCCTGGCAGAAATTTAATGGACTGCTCGACTCCAAGAGACATACGGCAACTTTACTGCCATTTTTTGAACTTGATCAGCTTGAGCTACAAGCTGCCCACAGGCATCCCAAGTACCGCTGAGGAACATATTCCTCGGTCCCTCGCCCATGCAGACTGAAATTGAGTGATTGCCAAAGTTCACTTGCATGGCTGCCAAATCCAGCGTAGCTGAGTTTCTGGGATTTTCTGCTAGCCAGTCTTGGAGTTGTTGTAGGCTAGCAGAGTCAGCCGTGACACAAGGCATCCCGATTGCTACACAGTTGCCCAAAAAAATCTCAGCAAAACTTTCGCCAACGATCGCCCGAATCCCCCACTTGGCGATCGCCTGGGGTGCATGTTCACGAGACGACCCACAGCCAAAATTGCGGTTGACCACTAGCAACGTTGCACCTTGATATTGAGGTTGGTCAAAAGCATGTTGACCTTGGGTTTGGGCGCGGTCATCGGCAAATACTTGTGCGCCTAATCCATCGAAGGTGACGCATCGCAAAAAGCGAGCCGGAATAATCCGATCTGTATCAATGTCATTTCCAACAAGTGGAATTCCCCGTCCTGTCACAGATTTAATTTGGCTCATGGCACAAACTCCTGAATCGTTTGAATCTGAATAAAGCTCAAAAAATGCTCAAAAGGCTCTACAGCAACTTGCGGACATCAGTGACAGCGCCTTGCACCGCAGCAGCAGCCACCATAGCCGGACTCATTAGCAGCGTCCGGCCGGAAGAAGAACCTTGCCGTCCTTTGAAATTGCGGTTTGAAGACGAAGCGCTGATCTGCCGTCCCTGAAGTTTGTCGGAATTCATCGCTAAACACATCGAACATCCCGCCTCGCGCCACTCAAACCCTGCTGCCGCAAAAATTTTGTCTAATCCTTCGGCTTCCGCTTGCTGCTTCACCCGTTCGGAACCAGGCACTACAAAAGCTGTGATGCCTTCGGCCACATGGCGACCTTGAGCAATCTTGGCGGCTTCTCGCAGATCGCTAATCCGCCCATTAGTGCAACTGCCAATAAAGCAAACATCGATTTTAGTACCCGCGATCGCTTGTCCTGGAGCCAGATCCATGTATTGATAGGCTTCTTCAGCCAGATACCGATCGCTTTCGGGCAGCGAGTCCAGGGTGGGAACCTGTTGATTGACACCAATTCCTTGTCCTGGCGTAATTCCCCAGGTGACAGTAGGAGGAATATCAGCCGCATCGAAAACGGTCAAATCATCATATACTGCATCGGCATCGCTGCGGAGACTTTGCCACCAGGCAACAGCTTGCTGCCAATCGGCTGCTTTGGGGGCAAAGTCACGCCCTTTTAGATAATCAAACGTGACTTGATCGGGGTTGACGTAGCCGCAGCGTGCTCCGCCTTCAATCGCCATATTGCAGATTGTCATCCGTTCTTCCATGCTCATCTGCTCAAACGTGGTGCCAGCAAACTCGTAGGCGTAGCCAACGCCACCTGTCACGCCAAGAGTACGGATGATGTGCAAAATTACGTCTTTGGCATAAACCCCCGGAGCGAGTACGCCGTTAACTTCAATTTTGCGGACTTTGAGTTTGGAGAGGGCCAGCGTTTGGGATGCCAGAACATCCCGAACTTGGCTTGTACCGATCCCAAAGGCGATCGCCCCAAACGCTCCATGTGTAGAAGTATGACTATCCCCACAAGCAATCGTCATGCCAGGCTGCGTCAAGCCTTGCTCTGGAGCAATCACATGGACAACGCCCTGATTGCCCGACCCAATGTTATAAAACGTGATGCTGTTGGCTTGACAGTTTTGCTCGATTGCCTGCATCATCTCTTCTGCCAGGTCATCGGCAAAGGGTCGGGCTTGATTGTCAGTTGGCACAATGTGATCGACCGTTGCCACTGTGCGTTCTGGCAACAATACCTTTAGTCCGCGATCGCGTAGCATGGCAAATGCTTGAGGACTCGTGACTTCATGAATTAAGTGCAGCCCAATGAACAGTTGGGTTTGTCCAGAAGGTAGCGTACCGACAGTATGTAAGTCCCAGACTTTATCAAATAAAGTGCCTTGGCTCATGGCTGACCCCTCTCAAAATAGGCTGTTGGATTCGGCAGAATAGGCTCTATAGTCTTTCATTCTGTAATGTTTACAGTAAGAAATAGGAATGATCCATGTCCAATATATCTTTATGGCTCAGTTGATATTTTAAAAGTATTAGCGAGTCAAAAAACCATGCAACCGAGAGGCTGAACCCTAGGGCGATCGCTAAATATCAGTCCTTACATCAAGCACCTATAGAGCATCTTTTAAAGCTTGCAGAGCCACTTGAAAGGGGGCAGGAGCATATCCCAAGCTAAAAGCCAGCGAGCTATCCATTGTTAAATCGGGTGCTCTTGGCGCAGCCATTTGGATATCACCTTGTTGGCAGGGTGCCATTTGGGCATGAATGATTTCTAGCACCTCAACAAGGATTTGAGCCATTTCGTAGCGCGTCAGTGGTTCTGAGCCACCCAGGTGGATGCGCCCCTGCACTTTTTTCTCTAAAGCCAGTAACAGCCCTTGAGCCGCGTCCATTCCACTCACGGGGGTGCGGATTTCGTCGGTGAAGGCCTGTAGGATTTGTCCCGATCGCAATCGTTCAATGAAAGGCTGGATGAAGCTAGGGGCAGTCGGCGCAGCCCCAAACATCAGCGGCATCCGACAAATAGCAGTCTGGGGATAGCGCTCTAGCATTCCAGATTCTGCCTCAGCTTTGTGCTGTCCATATAAATTGAGCGGACAGACCGGGTCTAATTCTCGATAGGGCGGGTGCTGCCCGTCAAATACCTGCTCTGACGAGGTAAAAACACAAGGAATTTCAGCCTCAGCACAGAGTTCTGCGATCGCCCATGAGGTGAGGGTATTGATCCGGTAGGAATAATCCGGATTTCCTGACAACGGTTGGGTTGAGCCAGGGCAGCCGTATGGATGATGGCATCGGGTTGCAGGGTGTGAATGAGCGATCGCAATGCCCGATCCAGAGTCAAATCGAGTTGTAGGAGGCTGACTCCTGGAATGGCAACCGGGTGGTTGTGATAGGTACCATAGACCTGCCAATTCTGCTGAGCCAGTTGGCAAACATGCCATCCCAGAAAGCCGCTTGCACCTGTGATTAAAAGTTTTTTCATTGAGATTGGGGTGATGAGGGTGACTGTCAGCCAGCAGGTCTAGATTCAGTTGGGTCTAAATTCCCTCCAATAGGAGTTGTTCCTACCCGTCTTCTCAAAGTAATATCACAGGCTACTAAAATTAAAGGATTGCCAGCATTAGATGATTTAAAAAGCGAATTGAAATTTTGTGAATCACCCGATCGCAGTCTTTGGCTTCACCCGATGCTGCTATTCCTATGGGTGATTTTGGGAACGGTGCTACGGTTTACGCTGTTAGACTCTAAGCCACCCTGGAATGACGAGCTTGCCACCCTGGTTTTCAGCTTGGGGAATAGCCTCCAGCACATTCCGCTCAATCAACCGATCGCTCTAGACACTCTGCTTGCACCCCTTCAGCCCAATCCAGCGAATACCTCTGGCGATGTCGTCCATCGTTTGCTAACCGAGAGCACCCATCCGCCGCTGTACTTCATCTTGACCCACGAGTGGCTTAAATTTTCCCCAGCGAGCAGGGTTTAGTTTCAGTGTGGGCAGCCCGATCTTTGGCGGCGCTATGGGGAGTTGCAGCTATTCCTGCCTTGTTTGGGTTGGGTTGGATAACTTTTCGCTGCTGTTGGGCGGGTCAAGCTGCCGCTGCCTTGATGGCCATTTCGCCTTACGGGGTTTATCTGGCCCAAGAGGCTCGGCATTATACTTTGGCTGTTTTGCTGATTGTGGCTTCTTTAAGCTGCTTAATCACTACGGTGCGCCATGTGAACAATCGCACTGCCCTATCCCTGCTTGTTCTATGCTGGTTGGTCATTCAAACTGCGGCGGGGGTCGCCCGTTTCACTATTTTTTTTAGCCTAGTTTTGGGGGCAGAGGCCGTAGCTTGGCTTGGCTTCTGGTTTTTGGCAAGACCGATCGCCTCTTCCCCAACTGGGCGAAGGCTCTGGGGGGTGGCAATTTCCACCCTGATGGGAGTCTTGGTCTGGGTGCCAGTGTGGCGCAGTGTCTCGGAAAACGAGTTGACTCAATGGATTTATGACCAAGATTTCCTGAGCAACGCCATTGAGCCGCTGTATCGCCTTGGGGTTTGGATGATCACAATGGTAGCTTTGCTGCCGGTAGAAGGTGTGCCTTTAACAATCGCAATCTTTTGCGGCGCGATCGTACTCATTTCAGCCTTCTGGCTGGTTCGCATCACCCATCGGGGGTTGCAGCACTGGCTGCGTAGCCCCGACTTGCACAGCACAACACTCATACTGATTGGGTTTTGGCTAGGCGCGATCGCCCTCATGCTTGGACTTACCTACGGAATCCATGCCGATCTGACGATCGCTGCTCGCTACCAATTTATCTACTTTCCGGCTGTCATTGTTTTGGTAGGAGGAGCGATCGCTTCCGCCCACAATGCTTCTCTTGCCACTCCAACAACCTGTAAAGTAACTTGTAGCCTGCCGCTGATTCTTGGTTTTCTGGGAAGTTTGACGGTGATTACCAATTACGGCTATCAAAAGCCCGATCGCCCCGATCAACTTGTTCCTCTCATCCGAGAGACTGCTCAGGTGCCGGTACTGATTGCTACTGCTCATCAAACCCACGAGCAAATCCGCGAATTAATGGGATTGGCGCTAGAATATCAACGCCAATCTTGGCAACCCCCAGCCTATCCCCTTCCAAGCAATCTGCAATCGCCTCGTTTTCTGCTGGCACATTTACAGCCGCATTCCAATACAGCCGTTGAGGTGTTGCAACATACTGTGGAGCAGCTACCCCGACCGTTTGATTTATGGACAGTTAATTTTTTGCCCGTGGTGCAACCAGAGATCCTCACCTGCACCCTAGACACAATCCACCGTCCCTTAATGCATGGGTATGACTATCGGCTATATCACTGCTAAGCCAATCACTGCTAAGCCATATCACTGCTGAGCGATTTTAACTTTTACAAAAATATTCGTATTCTGGATTCATGGATCTCAATCTAGACAATGCCCTTCTTTCGGTAGCGCCATGAATTTCTCATCTGTCCAGACCTGCTTTTCTGGGGAGAGAGTCAAAGTCCCAACCTCCTGAGTTTTTCCCGCATTGCTGCTCCTAGTTTGGCACCTTTACAATCTGGCTTTTGAGAACATTAATTGCTGATGGCTTGCCGACCCATCCTTGTAAATATAATTTAACGAGTTTTCTAAAACAGCTAGAGCTTTACGGGGCAAGAGCTTAACGCGATCGCTCTTCATCGCATCATCCAGAAAAGGTTAAGCTGAGAAAAGGTTAATCTAAGGCAAAGGTTAATCTAAGGCAAAGGTTAATTTAAGGCAAAGGAACTCTACCAGAGTTGGAAGTGGGTATGCAAGAGAGAATTTTTCAAGCCTTGGAAGCATTTTCTGGTGTTTATAGCGGCTGGATTCTTTGGAATTTGTTTCTCGCATTTATTCCTCTTGCTCTCAGTCTTTGGCTGTTTCGGCGCAAACAAATTAAAACGCGATCGCTTCTCTGGTGGCTAATTTTCGTGGTTTTTGTGGCATTTCTGCCTAATGCCCCTTACATGCTGACCGATATCATCCATCTGATCCGAGGCACCAGAGCGGGCTATGCTATCTGGCTGATTGCCCTCATCTTTATCCCCCTGCACCTAGTGGCTATCCTGGGCGGTTTTGAAGCCTATGTCATTTCGTTGATTAATCAGGGCAACTACCTGAAGCGGCAAAGAGCAGGTCAATTTGTTCTATGGTCTGAACTGGCGGCTCATGCTTTGTGTGCGATCGGGATTTATTTAGGTAGGTTCATCCGGTTTAATAGCTGGGATTTAGTCACTGATCCACGCGATGTCTTAACGACGACAGTCAATACGCTGACTAGCAGGCAGCCAGTCTTGATTATGGTTGTCACCTTCATTATTCTGGCAGTGTTTTACTGGGTGATGAAACAGCTTACGTTAGGAGTTTACTTGCGAATTCAGTATGCGCGGATGGGCAGGGACGTACCTGATTAAGCGCTAAACTTCTACAAATTGCGGTGAGGATAACTGAGGTAAGGATGTCTCAGTTGTGCGGTCGTCTTGAGCAAGTTGCGCGATCGCCTTTTCAATTAACGTCACGCCTTGATCGAGAGTTTCCACAAGTGCTAACTGTCCACGCAGGTCGGCTGCACCCATAAACCCTTTGGCATACCAGGTCATGTGCTTGCGAGCTTGGCGGATGCCGCGATCGCCCTTGTACTCCCACAGCATTTGCAGATGATCTTTAGCGCACTGAAGCCGTTCGATGGGCGTTGGGGGCTGTCGCAGTTCACCGGTTTTCAGAAAGTGATCGACTTCACCCACCAGAAACGGATAGCCCAACGTGCCGCGAGAACACATGACACCATCGGCTCCAGTCATCTCCAGACAGCGGACAGCAGCCTCAACCGAGAAAATATCTCCATTGGCAATGACAGGAATAGTGAGAGCTTGCTTAACGCGGGCAATCCATTCCCAACGGGCTGCGCCATTGTAGCCTTGAGCACGGGTGCGCCCGTGCAACGTCAGCATTTGTGCGCCAGCATCTTGCATCCGTCGGGCAAATTCTACAGCGTTGATTTCTTTGTCTGACCAGCCGATCCGGGTTTTGACAGTGACGGGCACATTTACCGCTTGCACCACCGAGCGGACAATGGCTTCAGCAATTTCTGGCTGTCGCAGTAGCGAGGAGCCACCCCCATTTTTAGTGATTTTGTTAACCGGACAGCCCATATTGATATCCACCGTGTCGGCTCCTTCTGCCACGGCCATTTGCGCTGCTTCTGCCAAAAAATCAGGACGGCAGTCGAAAAGTTGAATGCTAATGGGTCGCTCGTTGGGGTCAATCTCCATCAGCTTGGGCAATTGCTTAACATAGTGCAAGCCAGTAGCGTTGACCATTTCGGTATACATCATGGAGTTCGGAGCATAGCGCCGCACCAACTGCCGAAACACCAAATCTGTGACACCCGACAAGGGCGATTGCAAAACCCGGCTGTTCACCTGAAAATCACCAATACTAAGGGGAGTCGCCAACCGGGCTTGCAGGCTGGTTGATAAAGGGCTAGGAGGCAGAGAAACCATGGTGCGATCGCCAATATATGCAGCTTTCTGATCCTATCCGATCCTTCCTCCATTCAGGGCAGGAGTCAGTCTTGGAGAAATTGCCCTAGAATTTCCGCGACCAGTCTTTTTGGCTCCAGCGTTCCACCACCACTTTAGTTTGAGTAAAAAACTCGACAGCATGTTGCCCTTGCCCATGTAAATCGCCGTAGAAACTTTCCTTCCAGCCACTAAATGGAAAAAATGCCATCGGTGCTGCCACCCCAATATTGATCCCAATATTGCCAGCATCTGCCTCATAGCGAAACTTGCGGGCAGCGGCTCCGCTGTTGGTAAACAAACAAGCCATATTGCCCCATTGACTGCTGTTGACCAGAGCGATCGCCTGATCAATAGTTTCCACATGCATCAGGCTTAAGACCGGCCCAAAAATTTCGGTTTTGGCGATCGCTCCCTTGGGATTGACGTTTTGTAAAATCGTGGGGCGAACAAAGTGACCTTGCCCATAGCCCGAAATTTCTACATTGCGCCCGTCAATTAAGACTTTTGCCCCTTCATCAGCCCCTTGTTGAATCAATTGGTGAATACGATCGCGACTTTGGGTACTGATCACGGGACCCATTTGCACGCCTTCCTCTAGCCCATAGCCCACCACACGAGTAGCAGCAGCATCTGCGATCGATTCGGTGTAGGGTTGCTGGGCTTCGCCAACGGTGATGGCGATCGAGGCGGCTAGGCAGCGTTGTCCAGCGCAGCCAAAGGCACTATCGGCTGTAATCCGGGTCGTCATTTCCAGATCGGCATCTGGCAAAATGATGACTGGGTTTTTGGCTCCACCCTGGCATTGCACTCGTTTGCCGTTGGCAGTGGCTCGGCTGTAAACATATTGTGCAACCGGCGAAGACCCCACAAAACTAATGGCCCGAATCAGGGGATGATCTAAAATGGCATCTACAGCCGCCTTACCGCCATTGACCAGGTTAATAACGCCTTTGGGCAAGCCCACCTGATCTAACAACTGAAAAATCTTCTGCATGGTAAGCGGCACTTTCTCAGAAGGCTTAACAACATAGGTGTTACCACAGGCGATCGCATAGGGCATAAACCAAAAGGGAATCATCCCTGGAAAGTTAAATGGAGCAATCACTGCTGCTACACCCAAAGGTTGACGAATCATATATTCGTCAATGCCAGAGGCAATATCTTCCAGAATATTGCCCTGCATCATCATAGGGATGCCACACGCTACCTCGACATTTTCGATCGCTCGCCGGAGTTCGCCATTGGACTCGTCTAAGGTTTTGCCACATTCCAGGGTGATTGTGCGGGATAAGTCCTCAAAGTGTTCTTCCATCAACCCTTTCAACCGAAAGAGATATTGCACCCGCTGGACTGGAGGTGTGCGCCGCCAAGATAGGAAGGCGATCGCTGCGGTCTGAGCCGCTTCGTCAACATCAGCCGCAGGCGAAAGCGGCACTTGCGCTAGCTTGTCGGCAGTGGCAGGGTTGATCAGAGTCAGAAATTCGGCGGCAGTGGAATGGCACCATTCACCATTGACGTAATTCGGCAGCGTTGGGAGAGAATTGCGTTGGGACATGAACTGAGGGTAAACACAGCAGACAGTAAGCTTTGAGTTTATCCCTTTTTGCAAGGTGTTGCTGAAGCAGATTTTGAGAACAGCCCATCCTTTTTTATCCTTCAGATCACAGCAATAAAAATCTCTAACTTAGGACTTAAAAGCAACTGTATCCTCCTCTGTTGATCCCTTAACCGTTATCTACTTTCTGAAAATTATTTCTATCCGTTGAAGTTCAAATTTCGTGAAGTACAAATCCATCTGGAATTGGATATAGTTCCCTATGGACAGATTTTTTTGCGGCGTTTTTTAGGGAAATTGATTGTAGGGTGAGACAATCCATCTGCGGCTCCCAATTCTCCCCTCCTGTAAAAATTCAACGAAAAATTTACAGCATGAATTCTCTATCAGAGAATTTAAGGTTTAGATCACTAGAAAACGCGGTAAGTATGGGATTGGCGATCGCCCAGGAGCAAATAACGTGTTGGGGAAAGTGTTGGAGAACAGGCAAGGGAACGTGGCTTTAAGACGAGTCGCTCTAAGACTAGTCACCATTTTGCTGGTCATCAGTCTGAGTTTAGGGTTGGCAAGCTGTGGCAGCCCTCCAGAAGGGCAAGTGCGGGGTTCAGAGAGTTCAGCTAGACCTCGGATGGTAAAGCTCTCGGAAGTTGCCCCGCCTGCTGCAATTCGAGAATTGCGGCAAGCGCTAGAAATTTATCAACCGCAGGTCAAAATTCTCAGTCCGCGATCGGGTGAAGTGTTACAAGATACCGAAGTCTCTGTGCGCTTGCAAGAAAAAGACTTACCGCTATTTAAAAATCAAGCGTTCGGTTTGGGCCCCATCTGCATGTGATTGTAGACAATCAGCCCTATAGGGCCATATATGACACTAGTGAACCCTTAATTTTGAAGGATTTACAGCCTGGCACTCATACCATTCGAGCCTTTGCCTCTCGTCCCTGGCATGAGAGCTTCAAGAACGAAGGGGCTTATGCCCAAACCACCTTTCATGTTTTCACCAAAACGCCCGACAATAACCCTGATCCGAAACAGCCTTTGTTGACTTATAGCCGTCCTGAAGGCAGCTATGGGGCAGAGCCAATCATGCTTGACTTTTATTTATCTAATGCGCCGTTGCATCTGATTGCCAAACAAGACGAAGCCGATGAGATTTTGGATTGGCAAGTCCGTTGCACAGTGAACGGAGAGAGCTTTATTGTCGATCGCTGGGAACCGATTTATCTCAAAGGGCTAAAGCCTGGTAAAACCTGGGTTCAGCTAGAGTTACTAGACGAAACCGGTAAACCCTATCCCAATGTTTTCAACAACACCGCCAGACTGATTGATTATCAACCTGGTGGCACAGACACGCTCTCAAAGTTGATGCGGAATGAAATTTCGGTTGCTGAAGTCCGTAGCATTATTGATCAAACGTATGTTTATGTCCCTGAGCCAGTTGAACCAGCACCCGTTCTAGAGCCAGCCACAGCTTCACCTCCTGATCTCTTAGAACCCACACTAGAGCCAGTTTTGCCAGGAACTTTACCCACTCCAACCCCTGAAGTGATTCCACCCGAATTACTGGCTCCGATCGTTGAACAACCTTCACCAGAACAACCTTTACCAGAGAAGCCTGTGCTACCTCCTAGTCAGCCATCGGCCCTGGAGAAATTGCCTGAACCGGCGATCGCCCCATCTCTGCTCAAAACACCCACTGAAGAGCAGGGAGAAGAAAAAACTGAAGAAGAAATTGAGGAGAAGGTTAAAGAACAATTGCCTGAAGCAGTAGAAAAATTCTGAAAGACGAAGATCCAGGGATGCCAACCGTTCAAGAGCCAATTTCTGTCCCAGCACCGGCTGCTAACAAACCCTTTTTGCGGGAGTGGCGCGATCGCCTGAAGCAATTGATTCCGCTGCCGGAGCCTAGAGAGAACCCCTCTTCCGGAAAGGGACGATTTCAACCTGGAACCTTTGGCTCTCCTGATCCTCTAGATCCCTCCCTGAAACTACCTGAAATCATCGATGTGCCCTCTGATGAGCAACTCAATATGCCGATCGCTGAACCCGATCTGAAACTGGTTCCTGGAAAGCCTTCGGCCTCGACCCAAATTCCGGACGCACCTACTTCAGACCTGGCTGAAGAAATGAGCAAGACCCAATTTCAGCCTGAAGACCTAGACTTCTCAGAATTCTCAGACTCTCTTCCTGACGATAGTTCACCCAAAACCAGCAACTCGTCCCAAATTTTAGAGCTGTGATGGATTTACTCTCATGAATCCGAATGAGTTGTAAAAGGCG
>JAAUOQ010000492.1 GCA_012034795.1 Leptolyngbyaceae cyanobacterium CRU_2_3 | reverse complement strand
AAAATCAGTTGCCAAGGATTGAATTGTTGTCTCATAAGTGGATTTATCAAAGATGATGATTCCTCTGTGCGTGTCGCCGTTCCTGTGCAATCGCATCAAATACTTGTCAAATCTACTGGCTAACTGCTCAAATGCTACCTCAACCGGGTCTTTTGGAGATACCGCAGATTTCTTGATCACGCTTGCAAACAATCGATTGCTGGGATGAGATTGTAGAAAACTTTTAGGGCATCTTCAATCGCTTGATGTCGCTTTTCTTTAGGATGAATCCGCCATTGTCCTCTTCCTCCGAACATTGGGCTACCATGTAACTCAACTGCTGCTGGATCAGCAGGATCAAACCTAGCTGCAATTTGGTCAAGCTGGTTAGCAATCCAATATCCTTGTCGTTCAAACACGCAAAATCCAGCTAGCACGAAATACTGTTGATTTAGGTCGTGGGTTGTACCAGACTCATCTACGTACAGTAGATACATGCTGCTTCATATCCCTTTAAAATCAAAATCAGTCAAGCGAAGACCATGCTTCCGCGATCCGAAAAGGTCAGATCTCTTGACTGCGTCTTTAATCATATCACTTGCTCCACACATTGCCTAATTTATCTAAGGCTTCTCCTAAAGATACCGTTTAGGTGACAGTCCCATAGACGACTCAGCAGCATAACAACTTGCACTAGTCCATGTGTAGCGGCTTGATCTATCTCGGATCTTGCACCTCTCTCATCAAACGGATTTCAGCGCCGCGAAGCGCGCTGAAATCCACACTGTTTTCAGGAGTGCACAGCGCTCTTGAAAATCGTGCAAGATCTGAGTCAACAGTCCTAAGCTGAAAGGATTAGGGGGCGAAACTCTTGCCTTTTCAAATTGGGCAGGTTAGCCCGTCCCACAGTTCTAGAGTTTTGTGCCGCACTCTGGGCAGAACTTGTTGCCGGGCGCATTTTCGGAAGCGCAGTTGCTACAAATTATGCTTTCTACTTGTTGTTCCGTGGTTAACTGCGGTGGTTTGGGTAAACCTACCATTTGGGCATTGCTCTTGCCAGGAGCAACCATGGGGTAACAGTTCTCGTCGCGCTTCACCCGCACATCTAACAGCACTGGGCCGTCGTGAGCCAGCATGGTTGCGATCGCATCTTGAAGCTGATCTCGGTGCCTTACTACCATGCCCTTGACCCCAAATGCTTGAGCCAATAGCTCAAAATTGGGCATACCCGGCTGCATATTGGATGAAGAGTACCGCTCACCATAGAAAGCCTGCTGCCACTGGCGAACCATGCCCTGCCAACCGTTATTGACAATAACGGTTTTCACCGCAATGCCATACTGGGCCAGCGTTCCTAGTTCCTGGCAGTTCATCTGAAAGCTAGCATCGCCACTGATACAAATTACCTGCTGGTCAGGGACTGCTACCTTTGCCCCCATCGCCGCAGGCATCCCATAGCCCATTGTTCCCAAACCGGCACTAGAGATCCAACGACGGGGGCCATTCTTGAGGAATTGGGCTGCCCACATTTGGTGCTGCCCCACATCGGTCGTGTAGTAGGCATGGGGAGCCTGGCGACCCACTTCAGCAATTAGCTCTTGGGGAGAAATTTCATCCGGATAAATGGGCGCAACTATTGGATAATCCTGCTTCCAGCGATCGATGCGTCGTAACCAAGACTGAGTGCGGCTGGAATCCAACAATTTGGTGCCCTCGCGATCGCGCTTCAGCATTTCTAGCAACACCTGCCGCACATCTCCGACAATGGGTACATCAGGAACGCGATTTTTACCAACCTCAGCCGGATCAATGTCAATGTGAATCACTTTGGCGTGAGCCGCGAATTCATCTAGCTTGCCGGTGACCCGATCGTCAAATCGAGCGCCCACTGCAATCAACAAATCACACTCGGTCACAGCAAAATTGGCGTATGCGGTACCGTGCATCCCCAACATGCCAACTGCCAGCGGATGGTGCTCGTCGAAGGCACCAATGCCCATGAGAGTTGTGGTTACGGGAATTTGGTAGCGCTCAGCCATCTCTTTAATTTCGGCGTGAGCACCAGAGGCAATTGCCCCACCTCCCACATACAGCAATGGCCGCTGTGCCTGGCGAATCAGCTTTAAGGCTTGTACTAACTGACGCGGATTGCCCTTCACGGTTGGACGATAGCCTGGTAGCTTGACCTCTCCAGGCTTAACGGGCACATAATCAAACTCTTCTAAACCCACGTCCTTGGGAACATCGATCAATACTGGGCCTGGACGGCCAGAACTGGCAATGTGGAAAGCTTCAGCCACAGTGCGTGCCATATCTTTGGGATCGCGAACCACAAAAGAATGCTTGACAATGGGTAGCGTAATTCCGTAAATATCGGTTTCCTGAAACGCATCGCTCCCGATCGCCGCGCGAGGCACCTGACCTGTGATGATCACCAGGGGAATCGAGTCCATTTGGGCCGTTGCAATGCCTGTAACCAGGTTTGTTGCGCCAGGACCCGATGTGCCAAAACAAACTCCGACCTTCCCTGTGGCGCGGGCATAACCATCGGCTGCGTGAGCCGCGCCTTGCTCGTGGCGCACTAGAAAGTGCTTGACATGTCCTGCCGCTTCCGAGCGATATAGTTCATCATAGATAGGTAGAATTGCTCCACCTGGATAGCCAAAAATGTGTTCTACCCCATGTTGTCTGAGGCTATCCATCAGGGCAAAAGCCCCAGTTGCTCGAACGGGAGTTACATTGGGGGTTACATTATGAATAGGCAAACCATTTGGCGTTAAGACTGGAGCTTGAGCAGGCGCAGGGAGGACTTTACGCATAGAGTCTATATTTGTATCCATTGATGCACAAATATTTTAATACTTCAGTCTAGTGTTGCGGAGACTTTTCTGTCGAGGTTTTAGCAATTGTCTACAAGATGAAGCAGGTTGTCTCAAAACATTACAGGAGAAGGCTTTAGGAAGCACATCTTGCCAAGGCTCTGTACACTGATCATGTCAGGGTTCCATAACCGCTAACCTAACAGCAAATCCCAACAGTAAGTCTTGGAGTTTACCATTTCTTCCAAATCTTCTCCTAGTCCTTCGGCTCTCTGTCCCTGTAGCATTGGAAGTAAAGCCAGTTATTCCCTTCATGAGTGATTTAGAGCGTCATTACAGAGTGCTAGGGTTAGAGCCTGGAGCTTCTTTAGAAGAGGTTAACCAGGCATATCGCGATTTGGCTTTCATTTGGCATCCTGATCGCTTGCCAAAAGATAATCCTCGTCTCCAGGAAAAAGCCCAAGAAAAGCTGAAAGAACTCAATCAAGCCCGTGAGCAATTGCGTTCTAACCGACCCAGCGAAACCTCAAAGTCTCACAAATCTCAACCTCACAAACCTCAGACTTACAAACCTCCAACATCCCGCTCTCCTGAGCCACCGCCTTCACCATCCAAA
>JAAUOQ010000491.1 GCA_012034795.1 Leptolyngbyaceae cyanobacterium CRU_2_3 | reverse complement strand
GTGGCAGCCGCTGTTTTGAAGGCTTCCTTTAGTTTATCGAAGCCACCTAAATCGCTATCGATCTGAGCCGCCAAATTACCTGAAGGTAGCCCACCTCCATTGGGAGTGAGGCTGCTCCAGAAAATGTGTGGTTCCAAACCTGAGCCGCGTTGTTGAAAATCCCAGCTTTGGCGGAGTCCTTGAAGGAAATTTGAATCACCTCTTCTAGAGACTTGTCTGCCAGTTCAGTGTCTTTAGTCAGGTTGTTGAGGTTAGTAACGTAAGCTGCATGGTGTTTGCCATAGTGATACTCAAAAGTTTTAGCAGACATGCCATGTGGCTCAAGAGCACCAGGATCGTAGGGAAGTGGGGCTTGTTCAAATGCCATTTGTGTTTCGTTCCTCTCTTGTTTGGGTTAAACGAAGCCCCTACTTGGACATGCTGAAGCCAAAATAATCACCCCAGCCACTCCAAGTCTGGGTTCAAGTTAGCTTAGGACTACTAAGTCAAATAAGTTAGTGCTAATCAATCGCATTTTATATCAAAACGTTTGTTAGCAGGGGTCTTCCTAAATGCATAGAGTGCATAGAAAAATTCCTGGATATTGATAAAAATGTGAAATGCCTAGAAAAATGGTAGACGAAGATTGCCGTAACACCTGAATTGCTCAAATCCGGCTATCATAGCGGATGTTGCATAGGCTACAGCTATGGGCAGACAACGTTCAATTTTGGCACTGATTTTAGTTCTAATGATTGCCGCCATTGTGGTGTTAATCCAAGTCCCTGTGCGGCTAGGGCTAGATTTGCAGGGCGGTTCCCAGCTAACGCTTCAGGTAAAAACTACCGATACTGTTCAGGAGATTACGCCTGAAAAGCTTGATGCGGTCAAGCGCGTCGTGGAAAACCGGATTAACGGATTGGGGGTTTCTGAATCGGTGGTGCAAACCGTTGGTAAGGATCAGCTCACAATACAGTTGCCGGGTGTCAGTGATCCAGCCCAGGCTGAGCGAGTCTTGGGGGGTACTGCTCAACTCGACTTCCGAGAACAGAAGTCTGGGACAGAAGCCCGCCTACCCATTGAATTTCAGGTGCAACAACAGAAAGAAGCAGAACTCAAAGCCCTCAGAGATAGCAAAGCTGAGCAATCTGCCATTGACGCCAAGCAAGCTGAATTAGACAAAAGCAATCAAGCGATCGCTGAACTCTTTCAGCCTTCAGGGTTAACTGGAGAAGGATTGAGGAATGCCTACGCTCAACCGATAGGCGGCACGTCTTGGGAGGTGGTGCTTGTGTTTAGCGATGAAGGGGGCGAACAGTTTGCTACATTAACCAAAAATGTTGCGGGCACGGGCCGTAGTCTGGGCATTTTCCTGGACAACCAATTATTAAGCGCCCCTGGTGTGGATGCTCGCTATGCCCAAACCGGAATTTCGGGCGGTCAAGCCACGATTTCGGGCGGGTTCGATACTCAAGAAGCTGCCGATTTGTCGGTGCAGCTCCGAGGCGGTGCCTTACCTGTACCCGTTGAAATTGTCGAAAACCGCACCGTTGGGGCAACACTAGGACAAGACAGTATCCAGCGCAGCATCTACGCTGCCATTCTGGGTCTAGTCTTGGTACTCATCTTTATGGTGATCTACTACCGTGTACCGGGTTTGATTGCCGACATTTCCTTGGTGCTCTATTCTCTGTTTACCCTAGCAATTTTCGACCTCTTGGGAGTAACCCTGACTCTGCCCGGAATCGCTGGATTCATCCTCAGTATCGGGATGGCAGTCGATGCAAATGTGCTAATTTTTGAGCGTACTCGCGAGGAACTGCAAGCAGGTAAGACCCTGTATCGCTCGGTAGAATCGGGGTTCTACCGAGCCTTCTCTAGCATTTTGGACAGCAACGTCACAACCCTGATTTCTTGTGGAGCACTGTTCTGGTTGGGTACAGGATTGGTTAAAGGTTTTGCCCTAACGCTGGCATTAGGAATTGTGGTCAGCATGTTTACAGCACTCACCTGTAGCCGAACTTTTCTAGTGTTGTTGGTGCTTAGCGTTCCTAGCCTACGCCAAAATCTCCAACTGTTTAGCCCTAATGTTCCTCCCTCTAATAAACTCCAGACAGAGAAGTCATCATGAAACTGCAAGTCATCCGACAGCGATCGCTCTGGTGGACCATTTCCTCCGCGATTATTCTCGCTGGCATTGTCGCTATGATTATTTCCTGGAGCCAGATTGGATTGCCCCTACGTCCTGGACTAGATTTTGTCGGGGGTACACGGCTCCAGATCGAATTAGATTGTACAAAACCTAACAATTGTGATCAGCCGATTGATCCAGCAGTGGTGCGAGAGGTGCTGGCAGATCAGGGACTAGAGGGCGGTAGCATTCAAGTATTGGGCGATGATAAACACGCGCTTTCCATTCGGACTGCGGCATTGAGTGTGGATCAGCGCTCTAAACTAGAAACAACGTTAGCCGAAACTATCGGCACATTTGATCCCCAACAGACCCAAATTGACACGGTGGGTCCTGCATTAGGAAGACAACTGTTTAGCTCTGGTATGGCAGCGCTGATTGTCTCGTTTGTCGGCATCATGGTTTATCTCAGCTTTCGCTTCCAGTTAGACTATGCCGTTTTCGCCATCGTTGCCTTGTTTCACGATGTTCTGGTTACAGTCGGCATTTTTGCGATGCTAGGATTAGGCTTGGGCATTGAGGTAGACAGCCTGTTCATTGTGGCAATGCTGACGATCGTCGGGTTTTCCGTCAACGACACCGTGGTGATTTATGATCGCATCCGCGAAACCATTCAGTCGCTGCAAACCGAGCTGGATGCGGCCTTTCCCCAGGCTCAGGTGCTGGTGAAACAGCTGGAGCAGGGGCCACCCTTCGATGCGCCGATTGAGCTGCGGGTCTACGGGGCCGATCTGGCGGGGCGGGAAGTTGACGGCGGCGGCGACTTGCCTTCCGAGCAGCGCCTCCGGTGTATAGTGCGTGGTGATCTGGGCGGAGGATTTCTTGACGCCGATCTTCTCGCCGAAATCGATCTTCAGCTTGTACGCCGTCGTAAAGCGCCGGCGCATCCGGGCGGCTGACACCCCCACATCAAAAGCATTCACAACGGAAGAGGCAAGAGCAGACGACACAACGACATCCTCGATCACCCTCGTACACTAAACTCCGGGGAGGTCGGTGTCTCACTCATATTGTCAGAGAGGGACATGCCATTCGGTCGGCGCGGTGGAGCGACGGATTTAGCTAACTAATGGCGCGCGCTCGATGCAGGAGACTGCAATCGATTGCTTCCCTAACGCGAATGTTTGCGTTTGAGCGTGGGTTGACATCTCCTCGCCCTCGCAGAACGCTTCGAAGTACGCACTGCGACACACCGCGCACTCAAACAGGTGTTGGCGTAGTTCGCAGGTTGGCCTTCCGTCGACATAGCCTCGGG
>JAAUOQ010000490.1 GCA_012034795.1 Leptolyngbyaceae cyanobacterium CRU_2_3 | reverse complement strand
CGGTTTTTGGGGTGAAACATTCGCTCAGATTTTCAACCAATTTCCTGCCCAGATGTGGAACGATGTGCCACAGTCTACCCAACTCACTGGCTCTTTGAATCAGCAGTCTCAGGTGGTGCCTTGGGCGGTCGAGCAAATGCCTATGCCCCAAAGTACCTCCCAAAATCATCAGGCAGGGCATGCGGCTAACGCTCAAGCTGCAACAGAAACTTCTGCTCCTGTTACACTGGACTCGGTGATTGCGTTGGCGCAATCTCGTGGAGTGGTGCCAGGCTTCAATGTTGCCCTGCCTGCTGGTGAGACGGGCGTGTACACCGTGTCAGTCTTCCCCAATGACCCGGCACATGAGGCTACTCTACACATTGATCAATACAGCGGTCAGGTGTTGGCTGATGTCCGCTGGCAAGACTATGGCATTGTGCCGAAAGCGGTTGAGTTAGGCATTGCCATTCATATGGGTAAGTACTTTGGGCTAGCCAACCAACTGCTGATGTTGCTGGCTTGCCTAATTGTTATCTTGCTATCTGTCAGTGGCGCAATTCTTTGGTGGCGTCGTCGTCCAGCCGATCGATTGGGTGCACCACCTCTGCCCCAGCATGTGCAGCAGTGGCGCATACCGCTGGCAATTGTCGCGATTTTGGGCATCGCTTTTCCCCTGGTTGGCATCTCGCTAGTGGCAGTGTTGTTACTAGATTATGGCGTGATTTCCCGCATTCCGACTCTACGACGGTTGCTGAATTAGCCAAAGCTAAACACAAAATTAGGAGAGACGCGGGTTATAGCGTCTCTTGACTTGTCTGTTGACAAAAGCGGTGCCCAAAGCTCTTAACGATTTTTGAGAACCATCCGGATATAGAGTTTCTCCAGTTCAATCCAGATAAAAATCAAAGAACTAAATCCAATGCAGACCAGGAGTTCTACCCCACTTAAGTAATGAGTGTTGAAGAAATTACGGAGCGGTTCGATATAGATCAAGAGAATCTGAAGAATGCTAGTCACCACGACCGATATCAAAACATAGGGATTAGAAAAGGGATTGACTTCTATCATCAAACGGTTACTGGAGCGAACGGCTAAGGCATGACCCATTTGCGCTAAACATAGGGTTGTAAATACCATCGTTTGCCAGCGATCGCGATCCAATCCATTTCCTTGCACTTGTTCGGTATAGCCATAAGCCCACACCATCAGGGCAATTGTCACCACAGCTAAAATGATGCCAATACGAACCATGTAGGAACCCAATCCACGGGCAAAGATGCTTTCCTGCGGATCTTTGGGGGGCTGTTGCATGATGCTGGGTCGCCCTGGCTCTACTGCCAATGCCAGAGCGGGTAAACCATCGGTTACGAGATTCATCCAAAGAATTTGTAGTGGTGACAACGGTACGCCCCCTAAGCCTAAAAGCGGTGCAGCGGCGATCGTCAGCACTTCTCCGATATTCGATCCCAAAATGTATTTGATGAAGCGGCGAATGTTGGTGTAAACGACTCGTCCTTCTTCCACTGCCGAGACAATTGTCGAAAAATTGTCATCTAGCAGCACCATATCGCTGGCTTCTTTGCTGACATCGGTGCCCGTGATGCCCATAGCCACGCCAATATCTGCCTGTTTGAGGGCAGGAGCATCATTGACGCCGTCGCCTGTCATGGCTACAACATGCCCCTGTTGTTGCAGCGCTCGGACAATTCTCAGCTTATGTTCAGGTGAGACTCGTGCGTAAACACTCACCTCCGTCACGGCTGCCTCCAGTTCGCGATCGCTGAGGATTTCCAACTGCTGCCCCGTTAAAACTTTGGCATTGGGTTGAGTAATGCCTAAATCCTCAGCGATCGCCTGGGCAGTCAATTGGTGATCACCCGTAATCATCACAGGGCGAATCCCAGCAGAACGACACTTTGCGACTGCGTCTCGCACCTCTGGACGTGGAGCATCCAACATGCCGACCAGTCCTAACCAGGTTAAACCCGTCTCAACAACTTCTTCAGAGGCTTCGGGAGGTAGTTCTGTCAATTGTTTATCTGCAAACCCCAGAACGCGCAGTCCTCGACTGGCCAGTTGGTCGTTTTGGGCCAAAATCTGCGATCGTTGTGCTTCCGTGAGAGGCAAGGAGCGATCGCCCACCTGAATGTGAGTGCAGCGCTCTAGCGTCAGTTCTGGAGAGCCTTTGGTGAACATAGCACAGGCAAGCCCTGCGCTTTGCACCATGACGCTCATACGTTTTCGTTCCGAGGAGAAAGGAAACTCTGCGACACGCGGGAACTCGTCCTCTTGCTGGTCTTTGCGTAGTCCTGCTTTGCCTGCTAAAACCAGAAGCGATCCCTCCGTCGGATCGCCCAAAATGGTCCATTCGCCAGCTTCCTTTTGCAGAATAGAATCATTGCAGAGCACGCAGGCCTGAAGAAAAGATTGCAGTTCGGGCAGGTCTTGGGGGGTAATCCCTTTTCCCTCAGCCTGAAACTCACCTACTGGCTCATAGCCGTTACCCGTCACTTGAACTGAATAGCTGGCAGTATACAGAGCCTGCACCACCATTTTGTTTTGGGTTAAGGTACCCGTCTTATCTGAACAAATCGTGGTGACAGAACCCAGGGTTTCTACAGCAGGTAACTTCCGAATCAAGGCACTGCGCCGCACCATCCGCTGAGTCCCCAGTGCCAGTGTTACGGTAATTACCGCAGGTAAACCCTCTGGAACTACAGCTACCGCCATACTCAGGGAAACTTTGACCAGTTCCTCAAATAGATTGGGGCGAAAAATCGTGCCGCCAATGATGACAATGGCTACTAGAATCAACGAACCCGTCACCAAGACATTGCCCAACTGCGTCATCCGCTTTTGTAGGGGTGTTGGCTCAGTCTCGACTTCTTGAAGGGCTGTGGCAATCTTGCCCAATTCTGTCTGCATGCCTGTACCTGCCACCAGTACAGTTGCTCGTCCCTGCACAACCTCTGTGCCCGAAAAAACCAGATTCAGCCGATCGCCCAACGGTGCATTCTCTGGCAGTTCTAGTTTAGGCTGCTTGTTGACTGCCTGTGATTCCCCCGTCAGAGCAGCCTCGCGTACCTGCAAATTAGCAGCCTCTAAAATTCGCCCATCCGCAGAAACTTTTACCCCCGCTTCCAAGAGCATGACATCACCGGGAACTAGCTCTTTGGAGTCCACTTCCAACGTTTTGCTGTCTCGAATCACCCGCACCTTAGATGAAGCCAGACTTTTGAGGGCAGATAGCGCCTTTTCTGCCCCACTTTCCTGGGCATAGCCCAAAATGCCGTTCAGCAGCACTATCACAAAAATGGCGATCGCATCTTTAGGAAAACAAAGCGACCGGATGTTATGCCTTCTCGCACATCTAAAATGGCAGAGATCACCGCAACGGCAATCAGCATTAGCAGCATAATGTTCTTAAACTGATCCCAGAGGATTTCTAGGGGC
>JAAUOQ010000489.1 GCA_012034795.1 Leptolyngbyaceae cyanobacterium CRU_2_3 | reverse complement strand
AAGGAGGGCGCAACACCTCACTCCCTTCTCCCCCATCATTTGAGATTGCTATGGCAGTTTTATATAGATGACTGGCTGATCTAGACTCTGAGCCATCCCCTACTGGGGCGCATTTTTTACAATGCCGATGGGTTAGAGAATGATTTAGGATGGCTATGGGGAAGGAGCCAGAGGCAATCAAGTAGATCCAAGCTGGAAGTGAAAAGTAGACCCTATGGCAACTTGGCAGTGCGTTAAACAATGTGGAGCATGTTGCAATCTTGATCCAGCCGATCGCCCGGAGTTAGAGCAATATCTAACCGCTGAGGAATTGCAACTCTATCTGAGTTTGGTAGGAGAGGGTGGCTGGTGCATTAATTTTGACCACACCACACGGGAATGTCGGATTTATGCCGATCGTCCCCGATTTTGTCGGGTCGAAGCGGACGTATTCCATGACCTCTACGGCATAGAACCCGAAGAATTAAACGATTTCGCGATCGAGTGCTGCTATCAACAAATTGAAGGCGTATATGGCGATCGCAGTCTTGAACTACTTCGCTTTGAGCGAGAAGTCGGTGTTTGAAGCCATTTAACTTCAACTGGTTAACTTCAACTGGTTAACTTCAACTGGATGCTGTCATGATCCTGCCAGTTCAGCATAAAATGAAAGAAATATGAAAAATAAGAATGAGTCAAGCGACTCATTCTTGTAATTTACCTTCGCTGCAAGGCCCATGATCCTTACCTTTTAACGGATGAAAGAACTCGAAACTGCTGAGGTTAGCTTTACTACTCCACCTGCTTTAACACCTGCCTCACCTTCAGTCTCGTCTTTAAGAGACTCTTCTTTTTTAGGCAATTCCTTGCAAGCGCAATGGCGTGCTGACATCAAGATTTTCGTTTCTACGTTTTTAACTATCTTCCTGGCAGAACTGGGCGACAAAACCCAGATGACAATACTCCTGATGAGCGCTGAGTCACAGTCGCCTTGGACGGTGTTTGCAGGGGCAGGTTTAGCCCTGGTTCTTACCAGCTTGTTAGGAGTTTTGGTGGGTCGCTGGTTGTCTCAGCGGGTCTCTCCTCAAACTCTAGAAAAAGCAGCGGGGGTTCTGCTGTTAATCATCTCAATCTTGCTGGTATGGGATGTGGTGCAGGCGTAGCACTGGCAAAACTGCTAGGGTGTATTTGCGCCTGATTAAAATCCAAATATTCTTTGAAAGCCTTACTCCACAAAGTTTTCAAAAAATATTTCAGACCCCATGCAATTGCAAATAGCGATATGGTAGCGAGGATGATATGGATTGGCATTTATTAGGACTGAGCTTCATCACAGTTTTTGTGTCAGAACTGGGAGATAAAAGCCAACTGGCAGCGATCGCCATTAGTGGTAGCTCTAAATCTCTACGCGCTGTATTTTTTGGCGCTGCCATCGCTCTGCTGTTGGCCAGTTTTTTGGGGGTCATGCTGGGAGATAGCTTGTCTCAACTGTTGCCCATTCGTTGGGTCAAGACGATCGCAGCCATTGGGTTTGCGGTAATGGCGGTGAAGTTACTGGGGGGCAGCAAAGCACCCAATCAAGATGCCGAAGGGCTTGAGCCTTCAGAAGAGGGCTAACTGGGTAGGAGGAGGTTCCAATAAATTCCAGGGTAGAGGAGGAATTTCTGCTGCCTGCTGCTCTAAAAGTTGCTGAAAATGACGAGCATTGGTCGGCGAATGGGCTTCTATGGGGCAATGTACAAAAAAATAGACTTGGATTCCCTGCTGAAGCCACCCATAAACTTGCTCTGCCCAGCGTGAGAGGTAGGGCTGATTCATCGCCAGATCAGGGTGGCTGATGTAGCGGATTAGGCTAAAGTTGGCTGGGGTAGAAAGTTGCAGAGGTAACTGCGGCTTTTTGCGTTCAGAAGTTAGTTGGGGATTGTCAGGACACTCATAAATAGGGCGAGTATCCAGCAAGACGCGCCCCACACCTAAATCTGACAAAATTGCCTCCAGGTTTCTGGCATCAGCTTCCCGAAACCAATCAGCATGACGAACTTCCAGGGCCAAATCTATCCGCTCTCGTGGAAAAGCATTGAGAAATCCGACTAAATCTTCTAGCTGCTCTGGACTGTAGCTAGGCGGTAATTGAGCGAAGCAGGGACCTAAGCGATCGCCCAACCCCTGCATCCGCTCTAAGAAGGCGATTGATTGGGAAATCCTGGGCATCAACAATCCCTGGTGTGTCACTGCTCGCGGCAGCTTGAGGCAAAACTTGAATCCTGGAGGTGTCTCGGCTACCCACCGCTGCACCGTGGTTTGATCAGGAGTGGCATAGAAGGTGGTGTTCCCTTCAACGGCAGTCAATCGACGACTGTAGAGACGCAAAAATCAGCCGCGCGGCTGCCACTCGGAAACAGAGTTCCGCCCCATTCTTTGTATGCCCAAATTGCACAGCCCAAGCGGAAATTCATGCCCCGATCGTATACCGCAACTAGCGCTTTATTAAACCTGAGATGCGAGGAGTTTAGAAATTTCTCCATGCATCATGGCAATCTCTGGATCACGCTGAATCGCTCGATAATAACGCTTTTCCAGCGTAGTTCCATCTTCAACAGGTTGTAACATTGTTTGCGTCTGTTTCAACAAATCATGGACTTGCTGCAATGCCACCGGCTCTTTGGCATGAAGCACATCATCAAGTTGAATAATCAATTGCGAGATGGGGCGCAACCAACTAAACCAGTCATGTTCAATCACCAACTGAAAAAACTCTCCGCTAGAAGAGATACGTCCATAAAACTGTTCATAGGTGACTCGCTCAGACTCTAATAGAGACTTGTGCAACCGCAGTAATCTCAGGCGAACGTCTCGGAGCCGTTGGATTGCGTGAGAGGACGATGAAGAATCAGCAGACATGAAAGCGATCGATTGAGAATAAATTCTTTTCTCATCTTGGCATATTTTCTCATCTTGGCATAAATGCAGGCTGGAATGTAGCGCGGGGAGTACTAGGGTTCGGGTATGACCAAAATTTGATGTAGCTATTCTGCAAAAGAGAAGCCGTAGCGATTAATCTTTGACCAAAATTGCTGCCATCGTCCTTGCGTATAACTCAAGGTTCGCAAACTCAAAACAATTCCTGCTCCCTGTTCTTTCCATTTCATGCCAGAGCCACACAGACGTGCTTTGACAATGACTTTACATCCCGCTTCGGTGACTCCTGAGCCAATGGGTAAATGGGCGGCAATGGCTTCGGCATAACGCATCTGATGGTGGTGATTGCGAAAGTAAGTGATGGCATCTTGTAATCCCTTTTGCACCGATTGACTCACCCGTTTCGGCACAAGGGTTTCCATTTCTGCCAACAATCGCTCTGCTGCACCCACTTCGTGCTTGAGCAGATGACAATGCTCATCCATCCAACTTTTTTGATGGCGACCATTGTGGGGATGGATAGCTTTAGCAACTTTGTCGAGATAC
>JAAUOQ010000488.1 GCA_012034795.1 Leptolyngbyaceae cyanobacterium CRU_2_3 | reverse complement strand
AGGCGGGCGAGGTGCATCCGCTAATATTTGGGGGCTAGCTGCCGATCTGGTGTTGCAGGCAGCAGCACAGGGAACCCGCCTGACGGCAGCCGATTTTGCTACCTTGCCCGATACAGATGAGCCATCGCAGGTGTTGATCGAGCGTCTGCTGCGCTATGTCGATCTAGATATGCGCTATGCGGTGCATGCGCTATGCGCCTGTCGCGCCTTTAATTTTGAGCTGTATAAGCTGTTGGGTCAGGCGTTGGACTTTTCGGCAACCCGCGCCACGTTTGATCTGCTGACTCAGTTTTCCTTTGTCTGGCAGATGGAACAGCGGGGGCAAGGCTGGTCGCGGATTCACGATTTGCTGCGGCGGCTCGATCAGGCGGGCAGTCAGGAGATGACGCGACGCGCTCATGCCTTGCTGGAGCAGCATTATCGACAGCAGGACGAAACGGCAGAGGCGATCTACCATGCCAACCGCCTGGAGTGGCAGCGAGGTGTAGAAGAGTGGACGGAAGCGTTTGATACCGCCGTACATTTCAGCCGATATGAGGAATGCCTAACGCTATTGGAGGTAAGAGGTGAGCTAACAATCTCCAGTAGTTTTCTATTGGGTAATGTTTCTCAATCAGAGGGAAACTATTTTGCAACACTCTCCCGCTATGCAGAGGCAGAACAGGAATATTGCGAGGCAATCGCCGCCTATAACCAAGCATTGGAACCCTTGCCTCGTAATATGGCTGCTTTCATCAATAAAGGGATTGTCCTGAAAAATTTGGGGGATTTACAGATAAAGCTATCGAAGTATGAGGAAGGATTAGCAAGTCAACAGGCTGCTATTGAAGCTTAT
This sequence comes from Leptolyngbyaceae cyanobacterium CRU_2_3, assembly GCA_012034795.1. Classification (GTDB taxonomy): domain Bacteria; phylum Cyanobacteriota; class Cyanobacteriia; order Elainellales; family Elainellaceae; genus Drouetiella. The sequence continues at coordinate 2,613 of JAAUOQ010000488.1, read as the reverse complement.
GACCAAATTCTGCGACGAGTACCTAGTTATTTTGATGCCCTAAATAATAAGGGATTAGCGTTAGTAAGTTTAGGAAATACACAAGCACATTTATCTCACAATCAACAAGCTTTAGAAAGTTATCAGAGGGCAGTTGATGCTTATAGTCAGGCTATGCCGCAAGCGCAAGACAGAATCCAAACGCTTTATGCTTCAAACAATAAGGGCTTGGCCTTATCAAGACTAGGAAATTTCCAGGCAAATCTATCGTGGCATAATCAAGCAATCGAAACTTACCAATCAGCCATTAGTGCTTTTAACCAGGCTTTACAGCAAGACCCAAACGACCTTTATGTCCTCAGTAACAAAGGGAGGCTTCTAGAAAGCTTAGGAAATTTGCAGTCAAATTTATCGCAGCATGATCAAGCAATCGAAACTTATCAATCAGCAATTGATCTTTTTAATCAGGCTTTACAACAAGCACCAAATGACATCAACACTTCTAACAGTAAGGGAAACGTTTGGCAAAGTATAGGGAAATCATACTTACCCCTACTCCAGCCTCAGAACGCGATGGTGAGTTATCAGGAGGCGATCTATGCCTTCGATCAAGCTTTGCAACGAACTCCTGATGACACTTATGCCCTCAACAACAAGGGAATTGCTCTGCAAAGACTAGGGGAGTTGCAGGTAGCTCTATCACAGCCTGAAAAAGCGATAGAAAGCTATCAAAAGGCAATTGATATCTTCAATCAAGCGTTAGATTGGACACCCAATCATACTGATATTCTCAGCAACAAAGCTTGTGCTTTGCAAAGGCTAGGTCAGTCTCACGCAGATTTATTGCAGCATGAACAAGCGGTAGCGAAGTACGAGGAAGCAGTTGCTACTTTTGAGCAAGTCCTGAAACAAGCACCTGACTATATTCACGCCATCAACAACAGAGGAAATGTTTTGGCAAGCCTAGCAGAACTACAGGTAAGTCTGTCTGAGCACTCGCAGGCATTAAGGACTTATCAAGAATCAATTTCTGCCTATGATCAGGCTTTACAGCGAACACCCGACTACATTGATGCTCTCAATAACAAAGGACTTGCCCAAGCAAAGCTTGCAAACCTCCAGGCAACGCTAGGACAAACACCAGCAGCAGATCAACATTATTTAGCAGCCTTAGCAGCCTGGTCGCGATCGCTCCAGCTCGCGCCGAATGATCAAACTGTTCGGAATTGGAAAGATGAGCTAGAGGCGCTTTTGCAAGAGAGGAGCAATGCTTAAGATAGAGCGGTTAGATCGAACATTAGCTTTTGAGGTACAACGTTCGAGTTCAGAAGGCAGTTGTTTCTCTTCTGAAGTGCAACGTTCGAGTTCAGAAGGCGATCGTTCCTATTTTGAAGTGCAACATTCGAGTTTGAAGGGCGATCGTTCCTGTTTCAGATTAGAAAATTTGAGTTCTGAACTGCAATGCTCTAAGTTTTTCTTAGACTATGCCAGATCAGAGCCGCAATCTTGCTGATTAAAACGAGAACTGTCGTGTTCAAAGGGCGATCGTTCCTGTTTTGAAGTGCAATGTTTGAGTTTGGAGGGCGATCGGTTGAGTTCAGAAGTGCATTTTTGAGTTTGGAAAGGCGATCGCTCCTACTCAGATCTGCAACACTCTCGTTCAGAAGTGCAATATTCTCGTTCAAAAGGCGATCGCTCTCTCCATAACCTCAACTCCTGCTTCTACGACGCAAAAGTGTACTGATCACTTCTCCCGGATTCCCCGTCGAAATCAGCCGACTCCAGGTTGTTGCCTCAGCAATGCCAACCGCATGAAGCCTGTAGATCATGCCTTGCACCCAGTCTGGATCGCCAATCAAAATCATTTTATTGAAGGGTCGATTCGGTTCTTCGGAGATCTTTGATGGGCTAGATATGACATCAGTGTCGTCTGAAAAATCTCTAAACATCTGAGCGGCTGCCTCCTTAAGTGTAATGGTTGCAATTGCAGACATTATCATACTTCTTGGATGGTTGCAATTGCAGACATTTACGCAATTCATCGCCTCTGACAATATTTGAGGCATGGGAAAAGCCGGAAAAGCGCTCAAGCATGTCCTTGAAGCCTATGAAATTAGCCAAAATCGTTTAGCCGTAGTGATGGGAATTGCCCGTTCTACGGTGAGCCACTGGTTTAATGAGACGAGAGATCCATCGGCTGAAGCCGTCACCGAAATTGTTAAAGCCCTCAAGCAAATCAACGAAGCGGCGGCTGAGGAGTTTATCGCTTTATATTTAGAACGTAATACTCAGCATTTAGAGCGCAATGCTCAGAATCAGTCTCCCGATCAGCCTGCGTGAAGATGGGAGGGGCGATCGCTCTCAATTGAAGCCCATTCAGAGGGCGATCGTTCCTGCTTTGAAGTGCAATATTCGAGTTTGGAGGGCGATCGCGTTGAGTTCAGAAGTGCATTTTTGGGTTTAGAAGGGCGATCGCAGAGAAAATTATTCTTCATAGATATCTCGACGATGACCCACTTTAATCACTCTTACGATCAAGGATGTATCCTCAACGCTGTAAATAATGCGGTAATCGCCTGAGCGCACCCGGTATTGATTTTGCCGTCCCTTGAGTTTTTTGCAACCCAATGGTCT
>JAAUOQ010000487.1 GCA_012034795.1 Leptolyngbyaceae cyanobacterium CRU_2_3 | reverse complement strand
CGGGCGATTTGCCGTTCAGCATCTAGCAAGACAAACCCAGCATGGTGGTAGCTAGCGATCGCCTTGGCAATGGCAACGGCTCCTTCAGGTAGCACAAAATCTAGATCCAAATAGTCTGCGCGTCTTCCCAGTAGAGCATCTCGGACATTGCCACCCACCAGATAGGCAGCACGAGGTAGCCAATCTAAACTAAAAGGCCACGTCTGAGGTGAGAGCACTGAGGCGTCTAATCTCGGTAACTGAGCAATATTTGTAAACAAATGCGTCCGTTCCAACAGTTCAATCCAAATAAGAATTACATCTGACTCAAAACAGCCTTAGCCTCAAAACAGCCTTAGCCTTTCTAGGTTTCCTGAGTCTCACCGAGGGGCCGCGATTGTTCTGCTTCTTCCGCTTACTTCATCCCTCTGTGCCCCAATTTCCCAAGCTCTCCCTTTCATTTTGTCAATATTCCTTCCCAGGGTCTGCCTGTTTTACTAAAACTTGAGGTAGATTAGCAAAAAAGGGGAAAGTAACCTAGCCTTAGTTCTTAGCTTAATTTCCTTCTATCCTGTGGAGGGCATGACAATGTGTATTTGTGTAAACTGCCACTATGTCGATCGCTGCACGACGTACAATGCCGTAGAACATCAACACCAGCAGCTTCATCTCACAGAAACGCCGGATTTTGAGGCTGTAGAACCCACAATTAACGTCAACATCCGCCCTGTAGAAGACGAGATTGAGATGGAATGGGATGTGGTCGGTTGCCTCAGCTTTAAAGAAGAAGTGGGCAAATGGGCCAGGCTGCGTCCAGGTGAACTGATCCCCACCTAACGGTTCTCCCCAACCGTTCTAAAAGTCGGCACTCTAAAAGTCGGCACTGAGGGGAGTCCGGGGGAAGGGAATGACATCCCGGACATTGCCCATGCCCGTCATGAACTGCACTAATCGCTCAAAACCCAAGCCAAACCCAGCATGGGGAACTGTGCCAAACCGCCGCAAATCCAGATACCACCAAAGTTCTGCTTCGGGGATGCCCATGTCCTGGATACGGCGTTGGAGGAAGTCAAGACGTTCTTCTCGCTGGGAGCCACCGATAATTTCGCCAATCTTGGGAGCCAGGATGTCCATCGCTCGCACAGTTTTGCCGTCTTCGTTGAGACGCATATAGAAGGCTTTGATGTGAGCGGGGTAATCTGTGACAATTGTTGGCTTCTTAAAGTAATCTTCTGCCAGATAGCGCTCGTGTTCTGACTGAAGATCTAGACCCCAGGAAACTGGATAGTCAAAGGATTTGTCGGCTTTTTCGAGCAGGGCGATCGCCTCGGTGTAGGTGACTCGTGCAAACTCATTGTTAATGATGTTATCGGCGGTTGTTAAGACAGAATCATCAATCCGCTGATTGAAAAACTCCATGTCTTCAGGACAATGCTCCAGCACATAGCGGAAGATATGCTTCAGCAGGGCTTCCGCTATGTCCATGTTGCCTTGTAGATCGCAGAATGCCATTTCTGGCTCAATCATCCAAAACTCTGCCAGGTGGCGCGAGGTGTTGGAGTTTCGGCCGAAAGTGGGGCCAAATGTATACACATTGGTGAAGGCCATCGCCATGATTTCGGCTTCTAGCTGACCGCTGACCGTTAGATAAGCTCGCTTGCCAAAAAAGTCCTGACTAAAGTCGATTTCTTGTTGCTCAGTCAGAGGTGGCTTTTGCAAATCTAGCGTGGTGACGGTAAATAGTTCTCCAGCGCCCTCGGCATCGCTAGCGGTAATCAGGGGGGTATGCATCCAGAGAAAGCCGCGTTCTTGAAAAAAGGTATGCACAGCCGTAGCGCAGGCGTTGCGAACCCGAAATACTGCACCCATCGTATTGGTTCGGGCCCGTAAGTGGGCGATCGTTCTTAAAAACTCAAACGAATGGCGCTTTTTCTGCAAGGGATAAGTCTCGGCATCTGCCTCACCATAAACAGTCACAGAGGCGGCTTGTAATTCAATGCGCTGCCCCTTGCCTTGAGAGGCGACCAGAACGCCGGTGATCTCGGCCGAGGCTCCGGTATTTAGCTGTTTAACTCGCTCAGCATAGTCAGGCATAGTTTGATTCACTACCACCTGAAGCCCCGACATGGATGAGCCATCGTTGATTTCTACAAACGAAAATTCTTTCGATTCGCGTTTGGTGCGTACCCAGCCCTGAATGGTAACGGTTTCGTTGGGCTGTCCGGTTCTGAGCAGGTCTAAAATTCGGCGAGTGGTCATGATGAATCAGGGGCGGTGATTTACAGAATTTGCAGGTTTGAGAGAATTTGATTGAGAGAATTTGTTTGTAGGATGTGACAAAAATCTTGCTAGGAGTTTTCTAGTCCAGTACCTGGAAAACTTTGTCCCTAAGCTAACCTAACAAAATCAGATCGGTTGTGTTTAATTGTCGTGTTTAAGGGTCGATTTGCTCCTGCTGTGATCGAATCGGCGCATCTTGATCTATGCCATAGAGCTTGAGTAAGGGGGCAGGGTCTTTGTCTACAAACAAGTAGGCACTCATTTTGCTCAGTTCGGCAAAGGTGGGGATTCGCCCTTGCAGGATATCTCGCATATCGCTGAGGGGAAGTTTGCAGGCACGGGCAAAGGCTTCCAGGCTAGTGTGGCGCATTTGCTGTTTAAGAAAAGCGATCGCTCTGGGAAAGCGGTGTAGTTGCCAGAAGCTTCCGCAGCCCGCCCCATTTCTTCATAGGGGTTGCACTGCTCGCAGGCAATCAGTAAAAAGTCTTCTAGTGTGTAGGGTGTACCGTCGGCATGTTGGATTAATTTTAGGCGAGCCATGGCCCATAACAATCCCACCGGTGGCTCCATGCCTACGCCATCTCGAAGGCGCTGAATTTTAGGGACGTTGGTGCTATAGCCAACGCGATCGCACTGTTCCACTAGTTTTGGCATTGACAAACCCGCATCATCCATATATTCGCGGGTAAAGTCTCCGAGCCGACGAATGCCTGTGCGGGTGAAATCGTAGCGCATGGGGAGAGTACTCAGAGAAATCTCTCACATTACAAGATGTAGGTTGTTAGTCTTCAGTCTAGTCCTAGTCTAATTTGTCAAAAAGAATTAATCTAGGATTGACATCTTAGATTCAATCTGTAAACTTATTGAAAGAGTCTATTTGCCTATCAGATTTGATATTCAAAATTGTAAGAAGAAGGCTTAGATCAGCTAAAAGCCAGTGTGTCCCCTGGAAAGTTCTGCACTGGCTTTAGCTCCAACTTGCACTGGAGACAAACTTATTATGACATATGGCGATCGCCTGAAACCTTGGGTCGTAGTTTTACTGCGCTCAAAAATGCAGCATACTGATGTGGCTCGGTTCCACAACTTCTCTGATGCTGAAGGACATGCTCAAGTATTGCGACAACTTCATCCCGATGCAAATATATTGTGGTGTTTGACCCACCACCCCATGCTGTTTGATCCCCTTGCACTCGTTTGAGCC
>JAAUOQ010000486.1 GCA_012034795.1 Leptolyngbyaceae cyanobacterium CRU_2_3 | reverse complement strand
CTTTGAGTTGGGTACCGTACCAATTAGTGAATTGGGGTAACTGTCGCAGATAAACATCTCGCCAGGGAATACATCTGAGGTCAAACACCACCAGAACTAAGTTAGCCAGAGCAATCAGCGCCATCATGCGCTCAAACCACAGATTCTTGAAGTTCCGGCGCGAACTCTGGCGGAGCGATCGCTTTGAGTTTTGGAAAAATGGAGCAAGCATAAGCAGACTCAAGGGAAGTTGGGCAGGAAATCAGTAGAGCACTGCTTAACTCTGTAGCAGAACCCGCTCCAAAAATCGGTAGGCACAATGAATCCTTAACAACAAAGTCTTGACAACAAAGCTGATAAAAATGCTGACTCTAGTCTTACGCTAGAATATTAACATTACTTTACAAAGTTTCTGGCTATGCAAACGGCGATCGCACCTCCAACGGGTGACTACTGGCAATGGCGTGGGCACGCTATCTACTATGTCAAAGCAGGCGATCGCCAGAGCGACCGTCCACCCCTGCTCTTAGTCCACGGGTTTGGTGCCTCTACCGACCACTGGAAAAAAATATTGCTGGGTTGAGTCAAGATTTTGAAGTTTGGGCAATCGATTTGTTGGGGTTTGGACGATCGACTAAGGCTGATGTGCAGTATGGCGGAGATTTGTGGCGCGATCAGCTCCATGAGTTTATTACTGAGGTTATCGGACAGCCCGTGGTGCTGGCAGGCAATTCCCTAGGTGGCTATGCAGCGCTATGTGTGGCAGCACAACGCCCAAGCTCAGCCGTGGGTTTAATTTTGCTTAATTGTGCTGGCCCGTTTACTGCTTCCACCCCTGAACCAGCAATCCATCCGTTTCGTAAAGTGGTGGTTGAGACGGCGCGATTGCTGCTTCTACAACCCCTACCAAGCTGGCTGCTATTCCAGTATGTTCGGCAAAAATCGTTAATTCGCAAGACGTTAGAGAAGGTTTATCTAGATCAAAGTGCTGTCACAGATGAGCTGGTAGAAGATATCTATCGCCCCTCTTGCGATCCGGGCGCACCCACCGTCTTTGCAGCGGTATTTAAATCTCCCCAGGGCGAAAAGAACGATGTGCTGTTGGGTCAAATGACTTGCCCCCTTCTGATGATTTGGGGAGAAGGTGATCCTTGGATGAGTGGGCGATCGCGGGGTAGTTTATTTCGGCAGTATTATCCGCAGTTGACCGAATATTATCTCCAGGCAGGACACTGCCCCCATGACGAAGTCCCGGACCAGGTCAATTCGCTCATCCACGAGTGGCTCTGCCAGTTGAATTGACTAGAATTGGCTGGATCGGGTTTGACTCAGGGTTAAATCGAACTAGGGGAGTGCTGGACTTCAGATAAAGCGGATGACGCGGTTGTCCAGATTGGTTAATTCCCAAGCAATGAACTGGAGTCACCCCGTTCAGTAATTTCAAGACTGCCTGATCGCGCCCCTGTAGCTTACCCCAGTTTCCCCAAGCGATTACCGTACAATCAGCTGAACTGGCTGCCTTGAGAATATGGCGATCGCATTCTCCTCCGATCGGATCGGCTGATTGCCGTAACTCTTGGGGATGAGTTGCTCTCAGGGCAAACAAATTCACGACTGCCAGGGAGCCATATCCCCAAGCTTGGGCAAAGCAAATACACCGCCGAATCGTGGGATCGTTGGTTATACCGTCTGCTGTGCTAGGGTTCAGCATAATAAAAGCAATACGGGCCGTGCTGCTGTCCCATTGGCGATAGAGAGCGTAGCGGTAGGTTCCCAGGCGATCCAAGATAGCAGACATTTCCATTCAATTCTTTACCCCTGAACTTACCCCATTAGCCTTCCCCTTCAATAAAATGTAAGGAGGACAAAAAACTAAAGTTAAAAGTCAAGCTAGCACTCTAGCCCTAATGTGCAAACCCTAACGACCAGTTTCTGGGAGTTGGCACTAGACATATGTTAAGACAATGGCAGGAGTGATTCAATTCAGCCAAGATTTAGCCTGACAAATGGCTAAGATCGAAAGGATTGAAGGAAGCTTCCTCCAAATCTCTGGCTATTACCGTACACGCCGAAAGGAAAAACAGAGTCATGGGACTATTTGACCGTGTGAGCCGGGTCGTTCGGGCAAACCTCAATGCTGCCGTCAGTTCTGCTGAAGACCCGGAAAAGATTCTTGACCAGGCAATCATTGATATGCAGGAAGATCTGGTGCAGCTTAAACAGGCTGTGGCAGGAGCGATCGCCAGCCAAAAGCGGATGCAGCAGCAGCAGAACCAGGCTCAGTCTGAGGCAACCAATTGGGAACAAAGAGCGCGCCTAGCTTTGCAAAAAGGAGATGAAAATCTGGCGCGGGAAGCTTTAAATCGCAAAAAGGTGCAGGCAGAAACTGCGGGTGCCCTTAAAGCGCAGCTCGATCAGCAAAGTGCAACGGTAGACACGCTCAGGCGCAATCTGATGGCGCTAGAAAGCAAAATTTCAGAAGCCAAGACCAAGAAAGACATGCTCAAAGCCAGAGCCCAAGCTGCAAAAGCCAACGAGCAATTGCAAAAGACCGTAGGCAGTCTGGGAACTGGCAGTGCCATGTCAGCTTTTGAGCGCATGGAAGACAAAGTGCTGCAAATGGAGGCCCGTTCTCAGGCAGTTGCAGACTTGGCAGGCGCTGATCTGGAAAGCCAATTTGCTCAGTTAGAATCTGGTAGCAATGTAGATGACGAATTAGCTGCTCTGAAAGCCCAGTTAACCAGTCCTGCCCCTAGCCAAGCTCTCCCGCCAGCCCAGCAAGTTCCAGCAACTTCGGCTCCTACGCCCCCCAAAGACCAGGTAGATGCCGAACTGGAAGCTTTAAAATCACAGCTTGATCAACTCTGAAAAGTCCCTTAAATCATTTATAAAAGTTTTTACAGGGGTAAATCAAAGGTACTTTATAGGGGGGCTGGGTAATACCCAGCTCCCCTGTCTTGTCTAGGTTTCAATAAAAATTAAGTTTAAATAAGAATTTTCAATCCTGTTGTTGTTCTAGAGCGTGTGCTGGCCAGTAAGCTAGAAGTGAAGGGTTCTTCACCTTTAGTTACAGTTCACTCATATTCGTTAGTATCTGGCATGAGCAGCGTTATCACAATTCAAGATGCAGAGTTTACGACGGAAGTGTTGAATGCTTCCAAGCCTGTCCTGGTCTACTTTTGGGCATCCTGGTGTGGCCCTTGTCGGCTAATGTCTCCAGCGATTGATTGGGCAGCTTCTCAATATGGCGATCGCCTTAAAATCGTCAAAATGGAGGTAGATCCTAACCCTGAAGCAGTGGCGAAATATCAAGTAGAAGGAGTCCCAGCACTGCGGCTATTCCAGTCTGGGGAGTTGCTCGAAGCCACTGAAGGTGCCATCAATAAGCAAAAGCTAGAGAAATTTCTGGATACCCACCTCGCCTCTGTCACCTAATGTCATCTAATGTCACCTCGCTACCTAATAAGAATCTTGTAAAACCAAGTAG
>JAAUOQ010000066.1 GCA_012034795.1 Leptolyngbyaceae cyanobacterium CRU_2_3 | reverse complement strand
GGAACTGTTTCTCCGAGGGGGCAATGCTTGGGAACGCTTTGGCAGACCTCGGATTAATCAGCAGGTAACTGTACTAAGTCATATGCTAGGTCAGGGATAATGGAGGCTAGGGTAATCAAGATTACCCTAGCACTGGTGAATATTAGATTACATGGAAATACCACAGAAGCGTTGCAAAAACTGCTGCTGAGCCTCTAAATCTAATCGCTTAACCACCCGATTAACCGCACTTAGTACAGCTAACAAGGCAGCCGTGGTGATGTTGGAATGAATCCCGACTCCATACCTAGAACCTGATAGCCATTCTCCCACAATCTCGACATAGGCGATCGCTGAAGCATTACTTCCCCGACTCAGCGATCGTTCCTCATAATGGTGAATCCGCAGATCAAGACTCAACGCATTCATAAAAGCATCCATTGCCCCATTGCCATGACCTACAACTTGTACCAAGCGATGATTAATCTCTAAGCGAGCAGAGATAGCTTGTATATCATTGTTCTCACCTGTTTCAGCCAAGTGATGAGACACATATTTAAACGGAGTCTGAATTTGCAAATACTCCTGATTAAACAACGTCCAAAGCGCTTCAGCCGACATCTCCTTGCCACTAGCATCCATTGCTTGCTGCACAACTTGGCTAAATTCAATCTGCAAGCGGCGGGGCAGGGTCAAATCGTATTCCCGCTCCAGCAAAAAGGCAATCCCTCCTTTGCCAGACTGACTATTGACCCGCACCACTGACTCGTAGCTGCGACCTAAATCTGCTGGATCGATCGGTAGATAGGGGACTTGCCAAACTTTGTCAGATTGTTGCACTGCCAAGCCTTTTTTAATTGCATCCTGATGCGAACCAGAGAATGCAGTAAACACCAAATCACCCACATAAGGATGGCGAGGATGAATGGGCAACTGATTGCAATATTCCACCGATCGCGCCACTTCGTTAATGTCTGAAAAATCGAGTTGAGGATGAATCCCCTGGGTGTAGAGATTGAGTGCCAATGTCACCAAATCAACATTGCCAGTTCGTTCGCCATTACCAAACAGACACCCCTCAACACGATCGGCTCCTGCCATCTGTGCCAGTTCTGCGGCAGCAACACCAGAACCGCGATCGTTGTGCGGATGCACACTCAACACCACCCGCTCTCGATATACTAGGTTACGATGCATCCATTCCACCTGATCGGCATATACATTGGGTGTTGCCACTTCAACCGTGGCAGGCAAATTGATAATTGCTTTACGTTCTAGTGTGGGTTGCCAAACTTGCAAAACCTCATTGCAAATATCTTGAGCAAAGTCCAACTCTGTAGCTGTAAAGGTTTCAGGTGAATACTCAAATCTCCAGTGTGTTTCAGGCTGTGCTGCGGCTAATTGGTTGAAAAGCTGAGCGCTGGAAACTGCCATTTGAATCGTTCCGGCTCGATCTAATCCAAAGACTGTCTGGCGGAATATAGGTGATGTGGCATTGTACAAATGAACGATCGCTCGCTTGGCACCTTCCAAAGATGCAAAGGTACGCTGGATTAAGGCTTCGCGAGCCGGAGTCAAGACTTGAATCGTCACATCATCAGGAATTAAATCTTGCTCAATCAAATGCCGGACAAAATCAAAGTCAGTTTGTGAAGCGGCAGGAAACGCGACTTCGATTTCTTTAAACCCAATTTGTACCAATAAGTGGAACAACCGGAGCTTTCGTTTCACATTCATGGGTTCAATTAAAGCCTGGTTGCCGTCTCTCAGATCGGTACTTAACCAAATGGGGGGATGGGTAATGGTTTTGGATATCCAGGTACGATCAGTTAACGCTATAGGGGTGAACGGACGATATTTTGTTGCAGGATTATTCAACACAATTGTTTTCTCCGATGTCGTTTAGAGTTTTGGATGTCGTTGTGGGATGCTGTGGCGATCGAATTTGAAATAAACCTTGCCTTAGAAAAGATTGGGCTATCAGGCTGCCACACACTCAAATCCTGACAACCCACAGGCAGTCGTATTAACACTGCAAGCAACATAAAGTCAAGCTCCATAAGAACCTCCAGAGTCAATTAAATTCTAGAAATGTTGGTGCGTGAGCGATCGCCTCTTGAGAAACGAAAGCGATTATTGGTAAATCCAAAGCTACCACTACAGTGTTTCAGTTATACGGACAGCCGTAGATCTTTGAGAAACAATTCAAAGATTTTGTAGTTGAGATGTGTAGTGTAAAAAATTATTTTTGCCCAGAGGGCAGCAGGGACAGACCCAGCAGCAGTTGGAGAGATAGATGTAGAGAGAACTGCTTTGCGAAATTCATAGAATTACCACTAGTCAAGATCATCATAGAGGATGGCGCTGAGATGGTCAAGTTGGTTGAACAAGCTTTGCTCAGTAGATCGCAAATTAGGATTTTGTGCCGCGCGAAGCCCTAAAAAGTAGATTTTCAAGGCGTAAAGTTAGAAATCTACTTTGTTAGAGGGAATTGAGGTGGGTTGGCAATCTGCTGTGGCTAGACAAATTCACAGCGTTAACCATGATTGCTGATGTTTTCGCCAGTAGCGAGCAAAGCGGGTAGGAGAAGACATATCAGTTCCAGGAAAGATTTCGGGATAGGCTACTAAATTTACAGAGCATTGAAGCTGCTGCTGCCAACCTTTGATGATGTGGTTGGGCGTTTCAGTGGTAACCACTTTGGTTATCTTCAGGACTTCTACCAGCTCTTGTAAAATTGCCATCGTTTCGCCCTGATAAATTTGAATATCGGGGATCTCTAACAGCGACTCATAAATGAACTGGACTCGATGCTTAGCAATTTTCCATTGCTGCATATAGGCCACATCAAAGATATAGATTCTAGGGGCATCGGCATAATCCTTGACCATCTGATGCTCAGGGTTAAGTCCATCTTCGTTAAACCAGAGAAGAGCAGGCATAGAAACAGGATGTAAATATACGGACAGTAGAAATACTTGAATTAATACTTGCCGGTCGATCGCCTAGTAGGTTCCGGGGTATAAGCACCTGCAAAAGCTGCTCAGCTAATTCTTCGTAGGAGTAGTTAAACGGGTCATTGCTCAGGGGATCACCTGGAACCACCGAACCCGCATACCGTTCTAAATTTTCGCGGTTGAAAATGTAGGGTTTGTGAGAAAAAGTCGAGGCGACCCACTGCCAAGACAGATGATTGCTAGAAAAGTCTCCGTCGATCAGTAAGCCATACATCCAGTCAGCCCCCGATCGCCAAGCAACTTTACGAAAATGTACTACATAGCTTGCAAGATACATACGAGCATGGTTATGAAGATAGCCCGTTCGTCGGAGCATCCAGATCAAGGTGTCCATTGAAGGGAGTCCAGTTTCTCCCTGAGCAATATCTGCTGGTAAAGTACTCTGGTGTTGTTGCAGAGGTACTTTCGGCTGTTCCAGGCTTTGTAAACCCGATCACCCTCTACTGCATATACCAAGTGAAAAATCCTCGCCATGCCAGTTCTGAGATAAACACCTCGGTAGACTTCGATGGCGATTGGTTCAGCGCCCACTGGCGCAACTCTTCTAAGGGCAAACATCCACGGCTAATATAAGGCGATAGCCGACTAACTTCGCCATCCAAAAAATTGCGCTGCTTGCCATATTTTTCTAGTTGAAAAGCTCCAAGTCGAGACAGCCCAGCCCTTCTGCCGCCAACATGGGGCGAGAGTTCTTGTGGATCTTCTAAGAAGGGAAACTCTGCTTGTAGATAGGTGGCGATCGCTTCCCGATCAGTTGGCTCTAGGTCAGTCCGTAACTGCTGCATCATGAAGATTTGTTAATCAACTTTTCCAATTCTAGCGTGCTAAGACAAAAGGTATGAGTGGCTTAGTTACCCATACCTTGTTTAATTCAGCGAATTGAATTCAGCGGAGCAGAATTTTTCTAAAAGTCCTATCCCGCAAAGCTTTCAGGAAATAAATTGGTTCTTAGATGAGCACGAAACACTGAATATTACCCCATTAATATCACTGTATCAATCACATGAATCATGCCATTGTCTGCTAAGATATCTGCTGCAACAACCGTCGCATTTTTCACCTCAAACCCGTTGGAGCAGTTAATGGGGATGGGCGAGCCTTCCAAAGATGTCACTGTGCCCAACTTCGCCAAATCTGCTTGAGTTAGTTTGCCAGAGACGACATGAAATGTGAGAATTCGCGTCAGTTGAGGAATATTTTGCACCAATGTCTGAATAGTACCGGGGGGTAGCTTGGCGAATGCTTCGTCGTTAGGTGCAAAAACAGTAAAAGGGCCTGCACTCTTCAATGTTTCAACTAATCCAGCCGCCTGCACAGCCGTCACCAGTGTCGAGAAAGAGCCTGCGCTCACTGCGATATCAACAATATCAGCCATAATCAGCCATAGAGTCCTAACTTAGTCCTGTGTTTTAAAGTCTAGGCTTTGGCAGTCCCATTCTTCGCTACTCAAACCATTAGATCTTTGGGATCTCACCATAGAAAACATCAGGCTGAACGCTACGTTAGCCAAAATTTGGAGTTGCAGTCGCTTATTCTTAGGGAAGGTTAGGCAGCAGATAGCAGTTCTGATGTGGATGAGGCTAAAGGAATCGTTAACTGAATCGTCGTTTGTTGACCAAGGGTACTGTCGATCTGCATCTGACCGCCATGTAGCTCTAGCATTCGTTTCGCAATAATTAATCCTAATCCAGAGCCTTGCTGTTCATAGAAGCGGCGATCGAATTGCATATAGGCTCCCAGATTAGCGATCTGTTCGGCTGTCATGCCGCGTCCCCAATCGGTAATGTTAACCCGATAGCCCTGATCTGTGGTTTTGCTAGTAATCTCCACGGGGCTGCCAGAATTCGAGAACTTAAAAGCGTTTTCAATTAGCTCTTCCATGATTTTCTGCAATCGGTTGTCCGACATGTTCAAATTAGCGTTTTGCAATTGCAGTGATAAGTCGGCTTCCCGATTGGCCTGTCTAGCAAGGCGCGTGGCAACTTCAGTGATCCGAACATCGCTCAAATTGGTTTCACCCATACACAAAGCTACTCGGCGTTCTGGGTCATGGGCAGCAATTTCAAGCTGAGCATAGCAGAGGAAATTTTGAATCAGCCGATAGAGACGTTCAGCAGAACCGTGAATGCCTTTAGAGATTTCGAGAATATCGTTGCGAGGGATGGAGGCATATTCATCTACTAAAATCTCTGAAAACAGCAAAATGCTGTTTAGGGGAGTATGCAACTCGTGGGGAAGAAAAAGAGCGATGTTATTGCGGAGAACATCGAGCTGCTGCTGAGATTGGGTGCGGAGAGTATCTTGACGATCCATCCGAATCGCGATCGCTCCCAGCAATTCTTCAGCAGAGCAAGGCTTCACCAGATAATCATCAGCGCCCAAATTCATGCCATGCCGTAAATCTGCCTTGGTTCCTTTTGCCGTCAGAAAAATAAACGGAATGGTTTTAACGACCGGATTTTTCTGCAATGTTGTCAAGATTTCGTAGCCATCTGTATCTGGCAAATTGACATCGCAGAGGATCAGATCTGGCAAACGTTCTTCAGCAATTTGCACACCTTTGTGTCCTAGTTCGGCGTCAATCACACTAAACCCTTCAATTTCGAGCAAATCACAAATTGACTCTCGAATTGCCGGTTCATCCTCAATGATTAAGATGGTCTTCATAATCAAAACAACCTTCAGAGTAAATTCTTAGAGGCAGCAGCTCAATCATTCAAGTCATAGCGCCAAAGTGCTAGGCCAGGCAGAGCGCTTGAAGTAAACCGATAAAATTGAGCAGAATTGCACCCACAGAATTGTGCCCATGATTTTCGTTGAGATGCCACACCTCTATAACTTGAAGCAATAAAGCTCTAAACCGGAAAGACGTATCGGCTCTCTAGTAGCAAACTACTCGCGATAGTGCGTCTCTTTCTTCAGTAATAGTACTGAACTAAATCAATCGCATAAGTTAGGTGTCAAAGGTTTTCACTCAGATAGGTTGCTCAAACAACGGCTGAATATTTTCCTTTTTGAAAAGTTGAGAAAAAAGCGCTGTATAACCACTGAAAATTGTGTGAAAGCAATCTGTCGAAAGTAAGAGATTGCAGAAGATGAAAATTCAGGCTCTACCTGAATCACCTCAGATTCAACACAAATTCAAAGCTATACAACGCTGACTGGAAGGGAACTCGATTTGTTGCCAATACTGACATCATATCCATAAAACACATAGAGTAAAGTCACTAGTTCTGATATTTGTGATAGACTTAAATCTATTGAACTTACTATTGGGCATAGTCCCCCAGGAGACTCTCGGTGATTCATGCGACCTTACATCAACTGAAAGTGTTTGAAGCGACAGCCCGTCATGGCAGCTTTACAAGAGCTGCTGAAGAACTGTTTCTAACCCAGCCTACTGTTTCAATGCAAGTTAAGCAGTTGACGAAAGCGATCGGGCTACCCCTTTTCGAGCAAGTTGGTAAACGACTGTACTTAACCGATGCTGGACGTGAGCTATTTTCTACCTGCCAGGAGATTTTTCAGCGACTAGAGCAGCTTGAAATGACAGTTGCCAATTTGAAAGGCATGAAGCAAGGTAAGCTACGGCTAGCCGTAATTACAACCACCAAATATTTTATGCCGCGCCTGCTGGGGCCTTTCTGCCAGGAGTATCCTGGTATTGATGTGTCTCTGGCCGTCACAAATCACGAAAGAGTCTTGGAGCGGCTTGCCAATAATCAGGATGATCTGTATGTCATGAGTCAATTACCAGAGCATATTGATATTAAGACACACTCATTTCTAGATAATCCGCTGGTTGTGGTTGCGCCCCGAAATCATCCTCTGGCGCAGGAGAAACAAATTCCCCTAAAAGCCCTAGCCGAAGAGATGTTTATTATGCGGGAACCTGGGTCCGGTACCCGTGGAGCCTTTCAAAAGCTGCTAGATGCCCATCAGCTAACGGTAAAAGTGCGGTTAGAGTTGGGTAGTAACGAGGCTATTAAGCAAGCGATCGCAGGAGGCTTAGGGCTTTCGGTGTTGTCGCGCCACACGCTGATGATTGATGGTTCCACTAGCGATTTGACCATCCTAGATGTCGAGGATTTTCCAATTCAACGAGAGTGGTACGTGGTTTATTTGGCAGGAAAACAGCTTTCGGTGGTTGCGGAGACTTTTCTAGAGTATCTGCAAGCAGCCGCGCCGGGAATGTCGGGTAATTTTATGAACCTGCCAGGATGGAAGGAGGTCGATCGCGATGTTCAGCAGAACAAAGCCCTGAAAGTTGAAGTTTAAAACCCGTTGAAGTTTGAAAATCAGACGATGCTTTTTGGAAAGCACGAGTCTACGACCATCTCCCAATCAGCCTCTATTTCACCTTTAGCTTCCTATGGGACACCTCTTAGCTCAGTATGTCTTTGCCTCTCATTAGTATTGTGATTCCAACCTATAACTGCGATCGTTATCTGTCGGAAGCGATTGATAGTGTACTGAACCAAGATGTACTGAGCGAAAGTGGGCAAAGTCAAAACTATTCTGAGTGTGAAGTGATTGTAATTGACGATGGTTCTCTGGATGGCACACCAGAGATTTTGCAGCGTTATGGGAAACGAATTCGGGCAGTTCGTCAAACCAATCAAGGAGTGTCCGTTGCCCGCAATCACGGCATTCAATTAGCTCAAGGCAAGTGGGTGGCATTTTTAGATGCAGATGACTTTTTATTGCCAGATCAGTTAGGCGTAAGAATGGCGGTTGCCGAGTCTCAGCCAGGGCTTGGGATGATCCATAGTGGCTGGTATCGCGTCAATTCACAGGGGCACTTTCTAATGGCAGTGGAACCTTGGCATCAGATTCCCCGATTGAATTTAGAAAGTTGGCTACGCTGGAAACCTGTTTTACCCAGTGCCATGTTATTTCGGCGAGATTGGTTGCTGCGATCGGGTGGCTTTGATCGGCGGTTCCCCCCGGCTGAAGATACTGATTTAGTGCTGCGATTGTCGCGGATGGGCTGCGAGGCTGGCTGGCTGAAACAAATCACTGTTGGTTACCGCCAGCATGAAAACAGCGCTATGCATCAAGGATTGCCGCAGGCGCGATCGCTGGCTGCTGTAATCGATCATTTTTTCGCTCAACCTGATTTACCAGAGTCTATCAGATGGATAGAACCCCAGGTGCGCTACAACACGCTAGTTTGGATTGCTTGGTACCTGTATTACACAGGGCATCGTGCCGAAATGACAGACTACTTGCGGCGATCGCTCCCTTATTCTTCCTATTCTCTGGGCGAAGTAATTGTGCATTGGGCAGATAGCTTTACGACTTTCTCGAACAGTTGGGGCAGCCTATTTGATGCAGAAGAACTAGCTCAATCGGCAGAGTGGCAAGGACTCATAAAATTCATGAGACAAAATTCATAAACTCCATGATTTTCTTGCTGACGACTACATAGTGCTTTGCGCTTGGATAAAACCAGATTATTTTTGAAAGCCTCGCGGAGCGAGCTTTAAAAATAATCTGCTTTTACCCAAGCGCGAAGCGCTATAAAACCGCTTTACCTTTACCCTAAAAAATTGTTCTCAAGACAAAGTGGAGGCGTTTTGTAAAACGTCTCCACCAAACGACATACAAAGATGTTATTTTTTGGGGGATAACATCATCATCATGTTGCGACCCTCACGCTTAGGAGCTTGCTGCACTTCAGCTACGTCTTGCAGATCGGTAGCCATCCGACTCAAGAGTTCTTCCGCTAGGTCACTGTGCTGAATCTCACGGCCTCGAAACATGATAGTTGCCTTCACTTTATCGCCATCTTTGAGGAAGCGTTCAGCTTGACTGACACGAACCTGGTAGTCGTGAGATTCAATCTTGTACCGCATCTTTACTTCTTTAACATCAGAAGTGTGTTGCTTTTTTCGAGCTTCTCGCGCCTTTTTCTCTTGTTCAAACTTAAACTTGCCGTAGTCCATAATCCGGCATACCGGAGGGTCTGCCTTATCGCTGACCAAAACTAAATCTAATTCCTTTTCTTCTGCCATCCGTAGGGCTTCCCTCGGCGTCAAAATTCCCAGTTGGAGACCATCTGAGTCAATTACCCGAATTTTTGGGAACCGGATGCGTTCGTTAATGGCTGGTAGGTCGCGGTTTGGTTTACTCAGAGTCATGGGCGAGTTGTTGTTCAAGTTTCCTTATGTTGAGGTGAGGTTTACAGAAGGTTTCAAAAGATCAATAGGCTCTGTAGCCAGAGAGGGCTAGGAAAACCTAGCAAAAGCTACACTGAGAGCATCACTACAAAACTGAATTCAAGATAATTTAAGTCTTACCTGAGACTCGATTGCCTGATCGTGCTCTAAGTTACATGTTAAATCCCACTCCCAAAAGTGGAACTATAGATTTGTTACATAAACAATTTTCTAGCCACGAGGGTATTTCAGACACGTCAGCCACTTTCATTGGGGGTGATGAACGTGGAGACCTAAAATTTCAAAATTTAAGGCAAAAGACAGCCCATTAGGAAGATGAATCAGCAGGAGGGTTAAGAGCTACATGAAATGGACAGGGAACCTAGGCAACTTGCTGGATGTGTTTCTTCAGCCTCAGTGCCCCATTTGCGAGCGCCCTGCCGCAGGGGAACTTTGCCTAGATTGTAAACGGCAATTACGGAGATGCCAATTCATCGATCATAACAGATTTTGGCATCCACCGCTACCCGTATTCGCCTGGGGCGAATATGGGGGAGCACTAAAACGCTTACTGGTAGCCCTTAAGTATAATAATAAACCCCAGCTAGCGTACCTGCTAGGAAAAGAGTTGGCACAGTCCTGGTTAGCTGCATCTTTGGAGTTCAACCCAAAAATTACAACTGCTCTGACTGTGGTTCCCATTCCTCTACACGCGAGCAAACAAAAGCAACGGGGATATAATCAGGCTGAACTCATTGCCAAAGCTTTTTGCCAAGGAACCGGCTTGCAACTGCAAGCCGGCGGATTAATTCGGTCCCGCAACACTGAAGCCCAGTTTGGCTTAAATCCAGAAGCGAGATCAAGCAACCTAGCAGATGCATTTCAGATTGGCAAGGATTTTCTCCGATTGAGCCAGCCCAGGGCCATATTGATCGTAGATGATATTTATACCACTGGAACCACAGCGCGATCAGCCGCTGCAACCCTACGACGGCACCAGATTTCAGTGATTGGAGTGGTGGCAGTCGCAAAAGCTGGAAAATAAAGCAGGTAGAGAGACTAACGTCGCCTACCACCGGTGCGCGAACGCGAAGTCCCGAAACTGCGATTCGATTTAGCGCGAGTGCGGGTTGGTGAGTTAGAGCGCTGAAGATCGGTAGCGCCATAGCCTGACCCAGTAGGGCGGTTAACTTGAGAGCGTGCAGCGCTAGTAGAAGGACGAATGGTTGGCGATCGCAGTTGCCCGGTCGTTCTCAGGCGTTGGTTTCGCACGGCTGCCGGTGGTGCATTATAACGACTTTGATAGTTGCTGGTGGCTTGATCGTAAGTTCGGCCATAGCCACCGTAGCCTGTTAGTGTCATACCCGGTTGGTAAACAGGCGGGAAATAATATTGCGGTCTAAACAACAGACTGCCTAGTGCTTGTCCAGCCAATGCCCCCAGCGAAGGGTGTCCAAAAAACTTGGCTCTTGGCGAACCACAACAACCTCTTGTTGCCCTGTCTGCGGGTCTATCTGAGTTTCGGTGACATTGTGGACATACTCAATCCGAAAATCTTCTGTCAAGTGTAGAGAGGGTTGCCCGTTCTCTACCCGCAATTGGCTCTTCTCGCCTGCCTTGAGTTCCTGATCCGTTAGGCGGGCCATAGCTAAGTTAGCACTGCGAAAAGACGAAGATTGACCAGGAGCAGTGTTAAGTAGGAGTAGGGTATATTCCCCGTTAATGTCATCATAGGTGGCCTGCTGCACCGGATAAATGCCATCCGTTAACTGACTTGCAGGCACTGTTTGGCTAGGTTGCGATCGTGGTGACTCCGAGGAATTGCTTGAAGAGTTAGTGGCAGAAGGGCTGCTACAAGCCACAGCAGACAGCAGTAGCAGGGACATGGAGAAAATTAGAAATCTACGAAACATAAACGGGAACTCAATCCAGGTAATAAAGTTCGGTGCTTTTAGATAGGCTCGTTATGCAAAGCCGATGAGGTTTTAGAGAGGGACAAGCTCTGGATAATGTTGAATCAGTTGCTCCGATGTCAATTCATCGCCAAACTGAGCGGGAGAGAAATGAACTTGAATGGCGCGCAGTTTGCTGTCGTAGTGCAGGTTAATGATGGTTTTCAAGGCAGTTCTGAGGGCACTCATACTACCTAGATCGGTTTCCAGGGCAGGTACTTGCCCTTCACAGGCGATGGTTAGCATAACCACCACATGCTGAGTCACAGGAACTAGCAGTTCAGCTTCGATGTCTTCCTCTGGCGTATCCCAGGTGCTACCATAGCGCTGGGCTGAATCTGTAAATAGCTCAGTGACGTAATCTCCAGCATCGCCCTCATCGAAAAATACGTCACCTTCATTGGCAGCAGCTTGCCAGTAGGTTTCATATTGCAATAGTGCTTGACAGATTTCTACGAGTCCTCCACCCAGAGATTCTAGATCTCCATCGGACTCAACTGCCTGCCGGGATGATTGATTAAGGACACCTAAGAGGGGTGCAACTTCATTGCCTGCTAAGTGAACAAAAAGGCGGCTAACGACAATTTGAGTTTTGCCGCTCATGCGGTTGAAACGATCGCGCCAAGTATCCATAATAACCTTCCTAATACCCTAGCTGATTTAGTCTAGCCAGATTCGCTAGTCCAATGTTGGCCAAGTTGCTTTTCTAAAACAACTCTAAGGAGTTTTGGCAATGACTCTCTCTACCTATAGGTTTAACTTCTAGGGTAGCTCAAGGAGGGATACGGATTTCTCGCTAAATCCTAGTTCGGTTCCAGACATTCTGACTAGCAAATTACTGGTAAAACTCCCAGCAAAATTCCTAGAGAGTATGACATTCAACACACCTGACTGCCCACCAGTGGGCAATCGCTTTGGGCAAGAACAGTGCCCGGGTTCGTTTCAACGATGGCTGAAAAAGTATCGATTCGGTCTTCTGGCTTTACTACTGTTCACCAGCATGGGATTGTATCCTGTGAGCGTAAAAGCTGAAGGCATTTGCCCAGATCAGCTAGGAGAGGCAATCGCGCCAATCGTTCATGATCCGCAGTTTCGTCGTGCTCATTGGGGAATTTTAGTACAAACGTTGGAGCCGCATCTTTCCCCCACGACCCTCTATGCCTATGACGCAGAGCAGTACTTTACACCCGCATCCAATGTTAAATTGCTGACTACTGCGGCTGTCTTAACTCGACTTGAACCCCAGTTTCAAATTCTAACTTCAGTTTACCATCTGACAACTCAGTCTGGGCAACAGGTATTGCGGATCGTGGGTCGCGGTGATCCCAGCTTAACCGAGATAGAACTACGGCAATTGGTTCAACAAATTGCCGCACAGGGAATTAGCCGAATTGACTTGTTGCTTTTGGATAACCAGTATTTTCAGGGTGACCCCATTAATTCAACCTGGGAGTGGGAGGATATTCAGGCAGGGTATGGCGCTGCGGCCACTAGCCTGATGCTCAACCAGAATGCGATCGGGTTGACCCTGGTTCCTCAAGCCCTAGGAGAACCTCTGCAAGTGATCTGGGATCAGCCAACAGTAGGTCAATCATGGCAAATTGCCAATCGAACCAGAACCGTTCGGGTAGACGAGGCAGAAGCTTTACAGGTTGGGCGCAGTTTTGATCAGCCGATCTTACAGATTGATGGACAGTTGCGGGTTGGCTCTGCATCGGAACCGGTAACCATCTCGATCCCACAACCTGTTCCCTATTTTGCCGAACAATTTCAGCGCGTCTTGGAAGAGGAAGGCATTCGAGTTATTCAGGTAGAGATGGCGACTGGTGCTTTGCCTACTGACTCTACAGAAGTTGCTGCGATCGCATCGCCTTTGCTAGCGGAATTGCTGATAGAAACCAATCAACAAAGCAATAATCTCTACGCAGAAGCGCTTTTACGAATATTGGGCAAAACACAACCTGTATCAGGCAGATCCTAGTTCAGAGTTGGGGCTTGAAGCTGTGAAGAC
>JAAUOQ010000065.1 GCA_012034795.1 Leptolyngbyaceae cyanobacterium CRU_2_3 | reverse complement strand
CGCCGTGCTTCAAAGTAAGCCAGCGGTAGCCGCAGCAAGTGCCGGAACAATTGAGCCGACAGGGCCATGTCTAGGCGATTCGTCGTATGCGTAAAGATGAACATCCGCAAGATGCCCAAGATCGCCTCAAAATTCCGGTTCCAAGCAGCGCCACCGCCATCACATCCAAAGTCGGCAGACTCTCCTGCACCATTACTTTGTCAATGATCACCTGGGTAACAATGGGCGAGGTCAATCCTAAAAGCTGGAGCGTGAAGGACGCCAGCAGAACTTCTCCCAGCAAATTGCGGAACTTCCAAACCGCCGGTAAAAACCAGGACAGGTTAAATTGCTCTTGCTTTTGAATGAGTTCTGCTTGCCAAAGTTGCCCATCCCAAGATTGTTCTACCAGTTGACGGGGGATGCTTTCACAGGTTTGTCCAGGATTCATTGGATCACCAATCACCAGGCGATCGCCCCGTACCCCATAGGCCACCACCCAATGCCCGGTTTCCTGCCACTGGAGAATCGCCGGAAAGGTGATCTGTCGAAAATCTTGCCAGTTCCCCACCAACAGCCGCCGCATCTGCAAACCTACTTTTCGCCCGCGTTAATCAAATCTTTCGGACGCTGCCCGCGCAATTGGCGTTGTACCCATTCTGGCTGGACGGGGGTTTCCAGTCGCTGTGCCAGCATCGTCAGGCAAGCGGCTGCCGTGTTCAAACCTGAAACAAAGGGGTAGCCAGAAACGGGCTGCGGTGCATTGGAAAAGTTAGGCTGATAGCGCGATCGCACCGATGTCCAAAATTGCCGCATCTCAGCCGAAGTCACGGCTGACCAATCTGCGGTAGACCATTCCAGCAACACCACCTCTTTACTGGCAGCGCGGGCTTTCCACGCATCCGACAACTCCAGGGCATCGCCGAACCAGTCCCCTTCCTTGAGCCGCACTGCATCGCCTTCAGCAGGTACAAGACGAACATTGCCCGAAACAACCAGAAAATGGCTGCCTGGCGCATCAGTAGACCAAATCACCTCCCCCAGCGCAAAGCTTCGGGAAGTTGCCTGAGTTTTGATCTGGTTCTGGTGCTCTAATTTTAACCAGCTAAAAGGAGGGGCTTCCCAATTAACGCGGGTCAGGGGGGCATGGGTCATGGTAGGTCAGCGAGTGAATTAATCAACTTGAAGTTTAATGGGGATGCTTTGCATTTTCTCAGCGAGCCAGTGTTCAAACAGTTCGTCTTGTAATGCCTGTTTAAGCTGAACATCCTCTAGAGAGGCTGGCAGAAATGCCTCAACGCGGAACAAACCCCAACGCTCATCCAGCCCTAAAGGACCAACAATCTCACCTGGATTTGCCACATCCACAGCCGCTCGTAGCATATCAGGCATAGTGCCCCGACTCACGGGCCCCACCATACCATTCATAATCCGATCGTCTGTAATGGAGTATTCCTTGGCAAGCTGATCAAAGCTAGACCCCTCCTGAAGCTGACTTCTTAACTCGTCTGCAAGTTCCTTATCTTCGACAATAATCCGGGAAATGACCACGCGATCGAGAAATACCTTACGCTCGATGAAGTATTCGGGCAAGCGAGGCCCAGTCACAGTGTCCTTCAAATTCTTCATCCGAAAGTTCATTGCGAGCTGTGAATGAAACGCTTCGTAGGTTAGTCCATTGTTAGCGAGCCAGTCCTGAAACTGTTTCGGGTCAGTCAACTGGTTTTGCAAGCGAAAGTCAATCACTGCTTGCTCTACCAAAGCTGAACTGACGCTAGATTGGGTCTGCGTTTGCAGTTCTCGCTCAATCACAAACTGACGGACAATATCTCCAATAAACCCATCTAGTTTGCGGTTGGCTTGTAGGTAGCGAAACACCTGCCCCATTGACACGGGTTGATCATCGATCGATAGAAAAGATTCGGATGCCATGAGTCAGTCATCATAGACTTGCAACCTCATTATGCCCAAACTGATGATGGGTTCATCCAAACTTTATCAAGACGTTAAGTAAGGTTACATAGTTTTGTGAAATGGGTTGTTGAAATGAGCATACCGCAGGCAGGCGATCGCCCCTCCTGAGTATTGTTGCTTGTCTCTGCTCCCTGCCAGCAAGCTTTAGTCCACGTCAGCGCCAGTCAGATTTACCTAAAATACGTCGCAAGAGTGTCACACAAACCTGGAGATGGTATGAATAGAAAATTATGCTAACGCCTTACTCCAAAACAGGGAAGTTCAATGAAACGTGCCTTGCTGGTTATTGATGTTCAAAATGAATACTTTACAGGTCAGTTGCCAGTCACCTATCCGTCTGACAGCTTAGAAAATATCCTCAAAGTCATGCAGACTGCAACCCAGCAAGATATTCCCATTGTTGTTGTTCAACATACAGAACTTGAGGAAAACTCCCCTATATTTAAAAGGAGCAGTCCCCATTGGGCCCTTCATCCTGAAATTGCTAAACAGCCCTACGATCTACTCATTGAAAAAATTTACCTGGAAGTTTTACGGGCACAGACCTAGAAGCCTGGTTGAAACAGCAAGAGGTGGACACTATCGTGGTTTCTGGATATATGACGCAAGTCTGTTGCGATACAACCGCTAGGCAGGCTGCCCATCTAGGATTGTCTGTAGAGTTTTTGTCAGATTCAACTGGAACGCTGGCTTTTGAAAATGAAGCAGGTAGTGCTACTGCTGAAGAATTGCACCGGGCGACGCTGGTTAATCAGAATTCGTTTTTTGGCAAAGTCCTGTCTACTACGGACTGGATCGATAGTTTTTAAAGGTTGCCAGTCTTGAACAGTTGCCAGTCAGTGACCAGCAATTTCACCGTCTTATGCCAGGCTTCATTGTCTCTCTGATCATTATTTATTGAACACAACATGGACGTAATTATGTCTCTGCGTGATTGTGTCTGGGTGCTGGCAGAGGGGAAAATCTTGCCTCTGGTACTTCGGCTGCCATTCAACAAGATGCCAGAGTTTTAGAAGCCTATTTAGGGTAAGGCTTTCACTATTAGAGCAGCGGACTGTATGTCCAATTTACCCATGAAGCTATTGTTACCCCTGTCAGTTTTTTTGGGCACTCTCTAAATAGGGGTGCAGTGTGGAGGATTTTAGCCAAGCCGTAAAAGCGCTATTTGAGAGGCTGCAAGTTGGGTCGTTTCCACCATGACTTAATAGCTAGGGTACATCTTCGTCATGTCTTTGGGTAACTCAGCCGCTAGAATGGGATAAGGAGTTTGCAATTCAAAGCCTGTAGCAACTGTGAACCTTGAACCAACGTTTAGAGTATACAGCAACGCATCATTGTCTATTGTCACAAAGCCCATTGTCACAAAGCCCATTGCTGCAAAGCTAGCTCTATACTGCGGTGCATCACCTTTGCCGTCTTTTTAACTCCTAGCGCCATCAGGGAAGTTTTGTGCTGATTTGCAATTAGTGTGTTCTTCAACTAATTCCGTAACTATCCTTCACTTATTCAAGTAAAGGGTCGAATTGTGCAAGTTCGTAATTTCTTAAATTGATGGTTTCTCAGTTTGGGAATCACTCATGTGGATGTTGTAGTTTCAATTAGTTCGACCTCATCAGAGGGTTATTGTGGGTTAGTCCCGCATTAATTTTTAGCTCAGAGATTAAAAATTCTTGAGCTTTATGTGGAAGTCGTTGGACCAGTGACTTTAGTAAAAGTGCAGAAAATGCAGGTCGTTTCAAGCCGTTATCACAACATCTTTTGTTTGAGCCATGTCCCTCAACTCAGATGGCAGATTTATACCAGTCACTTGCTTTCAGCATCATCTGGGTTAGGGAGGTAGGATGATGGTGATGACAGATACCAATGTGGGCCGCACCTTACAGAATCGCTATCGCCTGTCGCAACTGTTAGGGCAGGGGTCAATGGGAAGAGTGTATGGTGCTGAAGATGTAGCACTAGGGGGGGTTCCCGTTGCCATTAAGTTTCTTTCGCAAGCTCTCCTCAACCGCAAAATGCGCGATCGCTTTGAGCGAGAAGCCAAAACCTGTGCCCAACTAGGCCAGCGTAGTATTCATATTGTACGAGTGACGAATTACGGCATAGACGAAGAGGGCATCCCCTTTTACGTTATGGAGTATCTTCATGGCGAAAGTCTCAGCGATATCATTAGCTCCCAAGCCATGCCGATCCCCCGCTTCCTGAGCCTGGCTCGTCAGGTCTGCCTTGGCTTACAGTGTGCCCATCAAGGCATTTTAGTGGACGGCAAAAATTACCCGATTGTCCATCGAGACATTAAACCTAGTAATGTCTTGGTGAGCCAGGATGAAAGCTTGGGAGAATTAGCCAAAATCTTAGACTTTGGTATCGCTAAAGTGCTGCAAGATGAATCCAGCCAAACCCATTGTTTTATGGGAACGTTGGCTTATTCCTCTCCAGAGCAGATGGAAGGACGTGAACTAGACGCTCGATCTGACATCTACAGTCTGGGGGTGATGTTGTTTCAGATGTTGACGGGGCAAATGCCGCTTCACGCCGACACCCATTCTTTTGGGGGCTGGTACAAAGCCCATCACTTTTATGAGCCGCAATTGCTTTCAACAGCCAACTCTGATACCAAAATCCCGAAAGCCCTAGAGAATTTGGTCATGAGTTGCCTTGCCAAAGCTGCCAGCGATCGCCCTCAAGCCGTTAGCGAAATTTTGAAAGCGCTAGAGCCTTTGGAGGATCGCTTTGGCACAGGTCGGCAAATTGCCCAAAGGATTGGTGCATCTTTATCTCGTCTTCCCATTGCTCCTACGACACCTAAAACACCCGACACCCTTTCCTCCACAACGACCTCTAATCTTGCTACTGCCTCCTCTAATGATTTGCGCAAGTCGGCTACCTGGCCCAAGAATATGCCGATCGCAGAAATCGTTTTCCCTAAGCCGATGTCTACGAGCAATGGCAAAATCCCCACACTGTGGGTGATGCTGCCCCAACAAGAAATTGAAAAGCGTCTGGTCTGCACTCGCTACAATCAGTTTCTTTTTCTGGAAGCTCCTCATCCAATGGCGCTGTGGCTGACTGTTCTCTACAACCGAGAGCATGAACCCCGCTGGCTACCCTGTTTTCTGGATTTAAAGACTTCTCAGGGTCGGCACATCGCCTCTTTGTTGGGTCAGACTGGGCAGTATCGCATCATGTTCTTTGCTCAAGAAAATCCTCAGCAGTGTGCCAATGTGCAAACCGCTACGATTGCCGCAGCCCAGTGCAAACTGTTGCAAGACTGGTCAACCCTGGGTCAAGTTTCTAAAGCTTCACCTAATCCGACAATCAGCAAAGATTATCTGCGATCGGCACTTGACAACATTAAACCCCAAATTTTAATTAAGCTGGAGTCCATCTACAGCACGGGTTAGCCCCATATAGCAATTTTTAATTAATAGAGTAGCGGTGGTCTTATCCAAGCGCAAAGCGCTGTACGAGAGTGCACAGAAATGTAGCTCTGTAATTACTTTGGTGGCGAATTTGTCTACAGAAGATACGATGAAGGGGTAAGACTCAAATAAGGTGAGCAAAGATGGTTACGCTCCAAAACCCTGCTCTCCGTGAGGAACCCCTCAGTCAGAAGCCGCATATTATCCCACCTAGAGAGAATGAATCTCTCCTCAATTGGTTAGAAGGAACAGGTCGATTTAAAGCGTATGAGATTGGTGAACTTCATTACGATGAGGTGGCAGCAGAGCTAGAAGAAATCATTGGAGCATCCATTTACGATTCAGAAAAAGAAGAAGAAGAGGAGGATTGGGATGTAGAAGACTAAATGGGACAGCCTTTTTCAAGCAGCCTTTTTCAAGCAATTGCCATTTTCCCAACAATTGAGTGGAATAAGTGCTGAGTGGAATAAGTGCCCAGTTTAGAAAAAAATTCCCAAAATAGTTCACGAATACTACCATGCAGGCGTATTAAAGAGCTAATGTACTGCTAAGTTAGGATCGTTCGTTCTCAACTTAGCAGTACATTTTGTAAAGACGCCTGTGATTCCGCTGCAACTGATCTTGAAGAACTTTCTGAGCTATCGGGAGGCAACGCTCGATTTTCGCGGGCTGCATGTTGCCTGTATTTGTGGTGCCAACGGGGCTGGAAAATCTTCTTTGCTAGAAGCGATCGCTGGACTGTTTGGGGCGAGAGTCGGGCACTTTTGGAAGATGATGTGATTCACATGGGCGCTTTAGAAGCCCTGGTTGATTTTACCTTCCAGTGCGATCGACAAATCTATCGAATTATTCGCAGCCGCTATCGAGGACAAACCAGTACCCTGGAGTTTCAAATCCAAACGGCTGATGGCTTCCGCTCGCTGACCGAAAAAGGGATGCGGGCAACTCAGCAGCTTATCTTGCAGCACCTGAAGCTGGACTATGACACCTTCATTAATTCGGCCTATTTGCGCCAAGGTCGAGCCGATGAGTTCATGCTGAAGCGTCCTACCGATCGCAAGCAAATTCTCGCTGACCTACTCAAGCTCGATCGCTACGACGATTTAGCAGAGCAAGCCAAAGAAAAAGCTCGTCAGTTCAAAGCCGAAGTAACTTTGCTGGAACGCAATCTAGACAGCATTACGGCACAACTACAGCAGACTACGGAGCTAGAAAGCGAAGAAATCCAACTCCAAAATGCGATCGCTCACAGGCAGCAACAGCAAGAAAGCGATCGACAGTTGCTGCGCCGTCTGCAAGTGTTGCAGCAGCAGCGACACACTGGACTCCAACAACTTAGTTTGCAACAGCAACAACAACAGCATCTTACTCAAGACTGCCAGCATCTACAGCAAGAACTTGCAGGTGCCCAACAACAGCAACAGCATATTGAAACTGTCCTGAGAGAGCAAGAGCGATCGCAGCACATTATGCTCACCTTCAGCGACTTCAGGCTGAAGAAGAAGCGCAAACCGCCAAGTTTCAAAATCATCAAACATTGCAAGCCCACCGACAGCAGTTACAACAGCAAAAAACAGAACAAGAACATCAGATCACCCAGCAATTGCGGCAGGCGCAGGCACAGCTAGAAGGACTGCAACAACAACAGCAAGAGATCGAGCAAACTTTAGCTAAATCTGCTGAAATTGAAGCGGGGCTAGAGCACCTACGTCAAGCCCGCAGCAGGCTGCTGGAACTGGATCAACTTCAGATGAAAGCCACCCCTTTACAGCAACGTCGCCAGCAGATTCAGGTGCAGATCGATCGCGCTCAGGCGCGGCTTGTGGCTCGCTTAGAAGAACTACAGTCTTTGCAGCGATCGCTAGTAGCCCAACAGCAGCGGCAGCCCCATCTTCAAGATACCGTCCTCAGCCTTGCCGAACAGATTGCTTACCTGGAAAAGCGACGTGTTTACCAGGAGCAAGTCCGCGAAAAAGGATTGGAACGGCGAGCGTTTTTAGAACGCTTGCAAGAACAACAACGAGAATGCGAACGGGAACTTGCTGAACTGGATCATAAAGTTATGATGCTGCAAAGAGGTGTAGAAGAGAATAAGGAGGAAGATAAAACTATAAAAGATACACGAGATCTGCAAGAAAACAGTTTACAGGATGCGACGATCAACAGTCGCGCTTTAGAACTCGGTTTAGAACTCGATCAGCACCCTGGCTCTCTTGCCCTACATCCGGTTGGTACACCTGCAACAGTTCAGGCAACGCCGACCCACGTAACACCTACGCAACCTTCATCCTTTGTCTCGCAGTTTGCCTCTTTCCCGCCTTGCCCACTCTGCGATCGCCCCTTGGATGAACACCACTGGCAACTTGTCCTGCAAAAACATCAGGCAGAGCATGAAGATATCCTCAGCCAGCTTTGGGTGCTGCGAGAGCAACTCACCACGTCCGATCGCGAAATCCGCGTTTTGCGGCAGGAATATCGTGAAGTCGAGAAAGAGCTAGGGCAATACAATACCATGCTGGAGCGGCGTGGACAATTGCTAGAGCAGCTTCAAGGCACCACCGACAGCCAAACTCGTTTGCAACAAATTGTCGCAGAGCAGGCAGAGATTGAGCGATCGCTGCATCAGGGCAGCTATGCCACCGATTTGCATGAAGAACTCTGCCTGCTGGAGCAAAGCCTGAGTCAGTTCAACTACGACGATAAAGACCACGCCTTGACCCGTGGACAGGTCGATCGCTGGCGGTGGGCAGAGATCAAATATGGCGAAATGAAACAAGCCCAAAAACGCCACGCCAAAATTGCTGAGCGGTTTCCCGAACTGGAAGCGGCAATCACTCACCTGGAAAAGCAACTTGCCGCCCTCGCCACCTCACCTCTCCAGCAGCAGCTAGAGCAATTAGATCAACAGATAGCAGCGATCGGTTACAGTTTGGAGCAGCATACCGCTCTGCGCCAAGCCCTACGCCAAGCCCAACCCTGGCAATTACGCTACCGCGAACTCACCCAAGCTCAGTATTACTATCCTCAAGTGCGACAGCGGGTACAGGAACTACATACTTTGTGGACAGACCGTACTCAAGCTCTACAAAGGCTCTCTGTGCAGGTGCAACAACTGGAACAGGAGATGCATCATATTCCAGATGCCGATTTAGAGACTTCAGCTTTAGAAAGTCGGATGCAGCAGCAACGGGTACAGCTTGACGATCAGCTTTCTCATCTGGGTCGCATTCAACAGCAACGGCAGCAGCTAGAAGTTCTTAGCACCCAGCACGCAGCCCTGAGCAGCCAACTGCAAATCAGCCGTCGTCAACTCCGCATCTATCAGGAGCTATCGCAAGCATTTGGCAAAAATGGGATTCAGGCCCTGATGATTGAAAATATCTTGCCTCAACTAGAAGCCGAAACCAATCAAATTTTAGGACGGCTGAGTGCCAACCAGCTTCATGTTCAGTTTGTGACTCAGCGTGCCAAGCGCGGTGCCACCCCCCGTGAAGCTGGCAAACTAATTGATACGCTAGATATCCTGATCAGCGATATGCAAGGGACTCGTCCCTACGAAACCTATTCTGGTGGTGAGGCCTTCCGAGTCAATTTTGCGATTCGCTTGGCATTGGCGCGGCTACTGGCCCAACGATCGGGCACTGCTCTACAACTTCTCGTGATTGATGAAGGGTTTGGCACGCAAGATGAGGCAGGGTGTGATCGCCTGATTGGGGCAATTAATGCGATCGCTGCCGATTTTGCCTGCATTCTTACCGTTACCCACATGCCACATCTCAAAGCAGCGTTTCAAACCCGAATTGAGGTTTATAAAACTGAACAGGGTTCGCAAATTAGCCTGACATTATGACTTCCTGGGATGATTCCCTGGCATGATTTCCTAGCATGATTTCCTAGCATCCAATTGGCTGTGTTCAGTATTATTAGGCTGAGTAGATCAAAACCTGAGTAGTTGTGGTGTGCGAAGCGTACCACAACTACTCAAAACCCAGATTTTTCGATCTACCGAGCCTAACCAATCACTATCCCGACAGGAGGGGTGCGAATCATGTGTGGAATTGTGGGCTATATCGGAACCCAAGCAGCGAGCGCAATTTTGGTGGAGGGGCTGCAAAAGCTAGAATATCGCGGCTATGATTCAGCGGGTATTGCCACCATTTTGAATGACGGCATTCATTGCGTGCGCGCTAAGGGCAAGCTGAAAAACCTGCAAGATAAGCTAGAGGGTATCGAAAATCCGGCTCAGGTGGGCATTGGGCATACGCGCTGGGCAACGCATGGCAAACCGGAAGAATACAATGCTCATCCGCATATGGATACAGACAGACGAATTGCGGTTGTCCAAAATGGCATTATTGAAAACTATCGGGACTTGCGAGAACACCTAAAAGCCAAAGGTCATGAATTCCGCTCCGATACCGATACTGAAGTCATTCCTCATTTGATTGCTGAATACTTAAAAGAGATCAGAAATCAACAATCAACTGATGCAGCAGCCACACCCTTCCTGGAAGCCGTGCGTCGAGCCGTGAATGATTTGCGGGGAGCATTTGCCCTGGCGATCATCAATGCCGATTACCCTGATGAATTAATTGCCGTGAAGCAGCAGGCTCCCCTGGCGATCGGATTTGGCAAAGGCGAGTTTTTCTGCGCATCAGATACGCCTGCCTTGGTCAGCCATACTCGTACTGTCCTGACCTTAGAAAATAGCGAGATTGCCCGACTGATGCCGGTGGGTGTGGAAGTGTACAGTTTTGGGGGCGATCGCCTTCGCAAAACGCCGCAAACGCTGAACTGGAATCCAATTCTGGTGGAGAAGCAAGGTTTTAAGCACTTCATGCTCAAGGAAATCTATGAGCAGCCAGGTGTAGTACGCGCCTGTCTAGAAGCCTATCTAGACAGCGAGTGGACCGCCCAATTCAATGCCTCGCCGATGCACCTTAATCTAGCGGCTGAGTTTTATCAGGACATTGAACAAATTCAGATTGTCGCTTGTGGGACAAGCTGGCACGCCGGACTGGTAGGCAAATATCTGCTGGAGCAGTTAGCCGAAATTCCGACTCAGGTGCAATATGCTTCAGAGTTTCGCTATGCTCCGGCACCGCTAACGCCACATACATTGACGATTGGCGTGACGCAATCGGGGGAAACTGCCGATACGCTATCGGCTCTGGATATGGAAAAGCGCCGCCGGGCTGAGGTGGGCGGCAAGTTTCAAGCAAAATTACTGGGCATCACCAATCGCCCGGATAGCACACTGGGGCATCTGGTGGATGACCTGATTGATACTCATGCCGGGATTGAAATCGGTGTGGCAGCCACGAAGACGTTTACGGCTCAACTGGTAGCCTTCTACTGCCTAGCGCTGGATTTAGCCTATCGCCGTCAAACGGTATCGCTCGATCGTCTGGAAGAAATCATCATTGAACTGCGCCAGTTACCTGCCCAAATTGAATCGATTTTGGAAGTGCAGGAACGCTATGTGGAGCAGTTGGCCCATGAGTTCACCGAAACTCAAGACTTTATTTTTCTGGGACGTGGCATCAATTTCCCGATCGCCCTGGAAGGAGCTTTGAAGCTGAAAGAAATCAGCTATATCCATGCTGAGGGCTATCCGGCTGGCGAGATGAAACATGGTCCGATCGCCCTGCTAGATGAAAAAGTGCCGGTGGTGGCGATCGCCAATGCCGGGAGCAGTCTATGAAAAAGTGCTTTCTAACGCACAAGAAGCCAAAGCCCGTGATGCCAGACTCATTGGGGTGACGCCGATGAATGACGCCGAAGCCGCCGAAGTGTTTGATAATCTTTTGCCTGTACCCTCCGTAGAGGAACTCCTATCACCAATCTTGACCGTCATCCCATTGCAATTTTTGGCCTATCACATTGCAGCCCGTCGAGGCTTAGATGTGGATCAGCCCCGCAATTTGGCTAAGAGTGTCACTGTGGAATAAGTCAATTATGTCAAATAGTACATTTTTACTATAATAAAAACGGAACGCTACTTTTGTAGTTCAGATGTGCTGAAATTCCCAAAATCTGAGTAGAGACACTGTTCTACTTCAATTCTGGAAATTTTTCATGTTTTCCGAGAAACCTTTTAGAGCCGCTAACTGGTGAGTGTTGAAGCGCAAACAGTTTGACTGACTGAGCTACCTCCGGACTGTCCGCTCGCCGATTTTGGGCAGGCAAGAGGAATTAAAGGCTTCTAGCTCCTGTGGTGGAAGAGTTGGGCAAGCAAGAGGAGGCTGGTCGGCAGATCGAGTTAAAAGTGGGACAGCATCTGATCCGAACCTATGAATTGCCAACGGAAGTTGGGCGAGCTGATCCTAGCAGCTTTTCAGTGCATCACGAGCAAAGTGAAGCAGGGGCGGACAGTTTGTGGCGCTATGGGCACTCCAAAGAGCATCGTCCCGACTTGCTAGTACCGACCGTTGGAACGCTTGACCCTGCGGGGATACCGTTGGTGAGTGCGACGTTAGCGGGTAATGGAGCAGATGACCCGTTGTACTATCCAACCTGGCAACAGATGGCAAGTGTGATGGGACACAAGCAGTTCGTCTTTTTAGCTGACTGCAAAGCAGCGACGATTGCCACTCATGCTCAAATTGCAGATCAAGGAGGCATATTTGTTGTGATTAACCGATGGGAGCCTACTTCTCAAGTTTTTTCAGACTATCGGTTCAAATTTACTTGGATGAGGCGATCTGGACTTTCTGATGGCTGGCATAGAGTTTATGGATGGCGTAGAGCGTAGAGTTTGATGTGTCAAAATTCAAGTGATCCCTGGAACTAGAGGTGACAGACATGGAAGGTCAGTGTCTTTGTGGTGCAATAACAGTCAGAACCCCAGATCAAAAGAGTATAGATGCCTGCCATTGCGGCATGTGTCGGCGCTGGGGCGGTGGACCCGCATTAGGTGTATCTTGTGGAGCGGATGTACAGATAGATGGGCTTGATAAACTCAAGGTATATCAGTCCTCAGAATGGGCGGAAAGAGCGTTTTGTGGTGAATGCGGGACGCATATTTTCTACAGACTATTGGCCAGCCAAGAACATTTTGTCCCAGCAGGACTGTTTCAGAATGGAATTGAGTTTGAGTTCACAGAGCAAATCTTTATCGACCAGAAACCGAGTTACTATGAGTTTGCCAATCCAACCTTGAATCTGACTGAAGCAGAAGTATTGGCTAAATTTGCGCCAAGTAGAGAGTACTGAGGACAGACAAATTCAGCGCAATGGATTGACCGAAACGGCTTCCTCTCTGGTTTGTGGCTGGACATAAACGTCGCGTGACTCATAGACTCAGAGGACTAGACGGTAGGGTATGGACTGAAAGGCTCAGTAGATCAAATTAGGGTTTTTGGGCGCGACGCGCCCAAAAAAAACAAAAACTCTGATTTTTCGCCTGCTGCGCGGGCGGAAAACCAGGGGTTTTGAAAGGATTATTTGGGGCTTTGCGATCTACTGAGGCTAGTAGAGGCTAGTCAATAATCGGGGAACCCGCTTGGTGAGTGGGTTTTCTAAGAAGCCCGTGATGAGGATTGAACTCATGACCTCACCCTTACCAAGGGTGTGCTCTACCACTGAGCCACACGGGCGGAAAAGCTTTGAGTTTAGAACATTGTACCCAATAGAATTGTAGCTCACTCAGGTTCAATCTTCGAAACTCATAGCTTTAGCGTGGAATGGGCCGACTGGATTTGGAACCAGCGTAGGCGTAGCCAGCGGATTTACAGTCCGCCCCCATTAA
>JAAUOQ010000485.1 GCA_012034795.1 Leptolyngbyaceae cyanobacterium CRU_2_3 | reverse complement strand
GCAAGGTTTCAAAAATAATTGTACTCTATTCAATTGAAATTACTATATAAAAATTTATGACTGACTGCGATCGCTTAAAATCTGCGTCAGTATTAGCTTAGGAAAGGCTAATTGACCATTTTTGAGTTCAGCCAATTGCTAAATCAGCTTTCTATAATCGGATTAGGAAAGCTTTCAGGGCACTGAGCTAGCTTAGCCGTAGTCTCATAAATTAGCGCACCTCCGCAGGATAATTACCCATGAACACTCCTGGGCTGAACAACACAGGCACAAGTTATTTGCTCTGGCTCACTTGTCTTTTTGGCGTTTCTGGCATCCACCGGTTTTATAACAAAAAACCGATTTCGGGCACGCTGTGGCTACTGACTTGGGGGTTCTTTGGTATCGGGCAATTCATCGACTTATTTCTGATGCCCAGTATGGTAGAAGAACACAATTTGAGACAGCGGGCCAAACTAGGGCTATTGCCAGGGGGAGCCATGCTGAGTCAACCTATGATTCAGGTTGTTGTTCCGTCGGGAGCGGCATCTGCCAAAGCTCCGATGCCTCAAGCTGATCTAGAACTTAAGCCAGACTCAAAGCCGCTGACTCAGCACGATATGATGCTGAAACTACTTAAGGCTGCTCAGCTTAGAAATGGTAAGTTGTCTGTCACTCAGGCAGTCATGGATACCGAATTGGGGTTTGACCAAGTGGAGACAGCGATGCAAGAGATGGTAAAAATGGGTTATGTAGCTGTCGAAAATCATCCAGAGAGCGGAGTTGTGCTGTATGACTTCCTAGAGTTGTAGCAGCAACAGAGTTCTACGATTAAGAGGGGCAAAAAAACGCTTTGTGCCCCTCTGATCACCGATCAATAGCTCGGTCATTTCCTTTCTAGACTTGCCTTAATTTCTCACCAGCCATTTCTGACCATTTAACCGTTGCACCGTGTAGAGCAACAACAGATCAAGGTTGATTTTGCGCTCGTCAATCATGAAAGATTCTAAAGTGCTAGGTTGAGCACCATTGTCGGCATAGCAGAAAAACTTAGGAGCCTGAATATCTTCCTTAGAGAAGATAATATGAAATTGGCGCTGTCCGCCTTGCCAGTGTCCAATCACCTGCCAACACTTAGCATTATCCATTTCCAGAATAGGCAGTTGGCTCTGCTCAAATTTGAGATCTAAATCCTGAATGCCCATTTTGGCGAGGGTTTGGGTGATTGCAGGCAGATAGTCTTGAGTCACGAACTCGTTGAATGGTTTATCTTCCAGCCCTGGAGCCTTCTCTTTCTTAGGCACTTTGGCTGGCTTTTCACCCTCAGCAGCGGCAGCTTGAGCAGGAGTAGGCTTTCCTTCAGCCGCAGTGGTCTTAGGTTCGGGAGCTTGGGGCGTAGTTTCGTCTGACATGGCTTAGGTTACTTGCAGTCTGGACGCTTGGTTTTATCGCTTGAATTTATTTCAACAGTCTAACTCAACGGCTAGCCACACGAATACTGGACGAATACGGGGCAGCAGAATTAATAAACATTAGCCCCCTGCTACCGCAGGCACAATACTGACCTCATCGCCTGCTTGAAGGGCAGTGTCTTTGCCATTGAGAAAACGAATATCTTCGCTATTGACATAGAAATTGATAAAGCGGCGTAGCTCTCCTTGGTCATCACAGAGTCGAGCCTTAATGCCAGGAAAATCTTGGTCTAGTGAGTTGAGCAATTCAACGATATTGGCACCGTTACACTCGATCGCCGCCTGGTCACGAGTAAACTTTTGGAGGGGGGTTGGAATCAAAACTTTGACAGTCATAGGTGGAAGATTAATGAGGTGAAGGGATAGTCTGACGAGCGATACCACTAGCCTTAATCAGCCATTTGGTTTATACCGATACCTGTTGCCATTCCAAGCGATCGAGCGTCCGGGATCTTTCGAGCGCTCGCTCGAAACTGTCTAGCTTGGGTTCGATAGTAAAAGGCTCACCCACGTAGCCCTGAACGGCCTCTTGAGTTTTCAGTCCGTTGCCTGTGATGTAAACCACTGTTGTTTCATCGGGGTTGATTTGCCCGCTTCGACCAGCTTTTGAGAACTGCGATTGTTGTGCCACCGGCAGTTTCAGTAAAGATCCCTTCGGTTTCAGCCAGCAGCTTGATTCCCTCAATGATTTCTTGATCATTCACGGATTCAATGTTGCCGTTGGTTTTGCGGGCGATGTCTAGGGCGTAAACGCCATCTGCTGGATTGCCAATTGCAATGGACTTGGCGATCGTGTTGGGCTTGACGGGCTGTATGAAATCACGACCTTCTTCAAAGGCTTTGGCGATCGGAGAGCAACCTTCAGCCTGAGCGCCGCTAAAGCGAACTGGCTTTTCGTCTACCAGACCCACTTTGACGAATTCTTGGAAGCCCTTGTAGATTTTGGTAAAGAGGGAACCGGAAGCTAATGGAGCCACAATGTGATCGGGCAATTGCCAGCCCAGTTGCTCTGCTACTTCATAACCCAAAGTTTTGGAGCCTTCAGAATAGTAAGGACGCAGATTGATATTGACGAACCCCCAGCCGTGTGTGTTGGCCACTTCTGAGCAGAGGCGGTTGACCTGATCGTAGTTGCCATGAACGGCCATCACAGTGGGACTGTAGATCAGCGTACCCAAAACTTTTCCCGCTTCTAAATCAGAAGGAATGAAGACACAGCAATCTAGACCAGCATGAGCAGCGATCGCCGCCGTAGAGTTAGCTAAATTTCCAGTACTAGCACAGGAGACTGTAGAGAAGCCCAACTCACGAGCACGGGTCAAGGCTACCGAAACCACCCGGTCTTTGAAACTGAGAGTGGGCATGTTGACAGCATCATTCTTAATGAACAGCCGCTTGATCCCTAGCCGACGAGCGAGACGGTTGGCTTGCAAAAGGGGAGTCATGCCAGTACCGACATCGATCGGACTTTCCGAATCGACTGGCAAGAAAGAACGATAGCGCCAGATGGAATTAGGGCCGGCTTGAATGCTTTCGCGCGTGACAGTCCGCCGAATTTGAGCGTAATCATAGGCAACTTCTAGAGGACCAAAACAGTTTTCGCAGACATGGATTGCCTTAGCTTCGTACTCAGAGCCACACTCTTTACACTTCAATCCTGTGAAAGTTGCGGCGGTGGAACGGGAGGTATGGGTTTCAGTTGCCTGGGTCATAAGTTTGTCCTTTTCTAGAAATCACGCTTGGCAGGATGCGACAGTTCTTGTTGACTCAGGCTGAAGAGTTCTTTTACCTGAATGTTGGACGAATCGTAGCACGGGGGATAAAATCGGGTCAATCAATCCCGACTAAAAAAGTCGGGATTTGTTTGTAGCATTATCAAAATCAAACCCTCAGAAAAGCCCAATTTTCCGAGGGCAGACTATAGCGCTTCGCGCTTGGATAAAACTAAGATATTTTTTAAAGCCTCGCTTCGCGAGGCTTTCAAAAAATATCCTGTACTCCATTCAATTGAAAATTGCTATAG
>JAAUOQ010000484.1 GCA_012034795.1 Leptolyngbyaceae cyanobacterium CRU_2_3 | reverse complement strand
ATCTGTCGAAACAGATTGACGCAGATTGATTACTACTTGCTTGAACGATCACGCCTGGAAGTCGAGACAACGTAATGTCGAGACAACGTAATGTCGAGACAACGTAATGTCGAGACAACGTAATGTCGAGACAACGTAATGTCGAGACAACGTAATAGTGAGTCTCAGTGTTGCCCTCCACTTCTCATTACTACATCTCCTAATTCTCTCTATAAGATTCCTTTTGCAGAAAATTCGTTCATCACTTAGTGTGTTTTCTATTGCCGTATTCACCTGAAGCCCATGTCTGATCCTGTCCTTACGCTGGTAGAACTTCTACGTTCTAGAGCGGTGCATCAACCTGAGAAAATTGCTTACACCTTTCTACACGATGGAGAGATAGAGCAGGTTGTCTGGACGTATGGCGATCTGGATCGCCAAGCACGAGCGATCGCTTCTCAACTCCAATCGCTGAAGTTTGAAGGCAACTTGTCTGAAGGCGAACGAGCAGTGTTGCTCTATCCTCCCGGCTTAGATTTTATTGCCGCCTTTTTAGGATGTTTGTATGCCAATGTGATTGCGGTACCTGCCTATCCGCCGCGTCGCAACCAGCACCTGCATCGACTTCAGGCAATTTTGACTGACGCTGGAGCGAGGATTGCCCTCACCACCACTTCTATTTTGGCTACGGTAGAGCAGTGGTTTCCGGAAGCGCCTGTCCTCTCTGCGTTGCGCTGGATCGCTACAGACAGGCTGACCGATCAAACCGCATTAGCCTGGCAAGCCCCTCAAATTGATCAAGATACACTGGCTTTTCTCCAGTACACATCTGGTTCCACCGGCACTCCCAAGGGCGTGATGGTGAGTCATAGAAATTTGCTACATAACTCAGCAGACTTAGATGCTAGCTGGGACCATACCCCTGAAAGCGCGATCGTATCGTGGCTCCCAACTTTTCATGATATGGGGCTGATCTACGGTGTCATCCAACCGCTGTATAAAGGAATTCCCTGTTACATGATGGCTCCGGTTGCCTTCCTGCAACGGCC
The DNA here is from genome assembly GCA_012034795.1 of Leptolyngbyaceae cyanobacterium CRU_2_3. Lineage (GTDB taxonomy): Bacteria > Cyanobacteriota > Cyanobacteriia > Elainellales > Elainellaceae > Drouetiella. The sequence continues at coordinate 2,455 of JAAUOQ010000484.1, read as the reverse complement.
GATTCGGTGGTTACAAGCGATCGATCGCTACCGCGCCACCCACAGCGGCGGCCCTAATTTTGCCTACGATTTGTGTGTGCAAAAAATTCCGGCAGAACAACGGGCGACGCTCGATCTCAGCAGTTGGCGGATGGCGCTCAATGGGGCAGAGCCGGTGCGTCAAGCCACTTTAGAACGCTTTATAACCGCCTTTCAACCGTGCGGGTTTCATCCTTCTACTTTTAGCCCTGGCTATGGGTTGGCGGAAGCCACCCTCAAAGTGACTGCCGCTTGTACTGCCGACGCACCGACGGTTCTGGCTGTCCAAACCGAGGCATTGATGCGCGATCGGATTGTACCGGTTGCATCCCCTACTCAGGGTCAACGGCTGATTGGGTGTGGTAAGCCAATGCTAGATACCCAAATTGTCATCGTCCATCCTGAATTACACACTCGTAATGCTCCCGATCAGGTGGGCGAAATTTGGGTGGCAGGGGCAAGCGTGGCTCAGGGCTACTGGCAGCGTCTCACAGCAACTCAGCAAACTTTTCAAGCGTATTTGGCAGGTACAGGTGAAGGGCCGTTTTTGCGGACGGGCGATCTGGGGTTCCTCCATCAGGGCGAGTTGTTTGTCACGGGTCGTCTAAAAGACCTGATCATTGTTGGCGGTGTTAACTACTATCCCCAAGACCTGGAATTGACTGCCAGTCAGAGCCATCCTGCTTTGCGCCTGAATGCAGGAGCGGCATTTCAGTAGAGGTATCGGGTGAAGAGCAGGTGGTGATTGTTCATGAAGTAGAACGAACTGCCCTACGCAGGGCGACCTAGAATCAGTGATTGGGGCAATGCGACGGGCGATCGCTGAGCAGCATGAGCTAGTTGTCCATGCCGTTGTTCTGCTGAAGACAGGCAGTATTCCTAAAACATCAAGTGGCAAAATTCAGCGTCATGCCTGCCGGACTGGTTTTCTGGAAGGTAGCCTGAATGTGATTAAAGATTGGGTTCAAAATTCTCCTAAGAAACCCGATGATCGAGGGCGATCGCTGACGCTGGAAACTCTACAATCCTGGCTGATCGATCGGCTTTCGCAGACGCTGCAAATCAACGCGCAAGAGATTCATATCCATCAGCCTTTTGCCTACTACGGTCTCACTTCAAGAGATACTGTGAGTTTAATGGTAGAGCTAGAAGATTGGCTAGGATGCCGCCTATCACCAACGCTGGCCTATGACCATCCTTCGATTGAGGCATTATCCCAGTATCTAACGGGTTCTTCCCGTGATATACCGGCAATTGCATCGGGCATGACATCTGATGTTTCTGTGTGTAGTTCAACACCAGAAGCGATCGCCATCATTGGCATGGGTTGCCGGTTCCCAGGGGCGGATCATCCCGACCAGTTCTGGCAACTGTTGCAAAAGGGCGAAGATGCGATTACAGAGGTGCCCTCTACCCGGTGGGATGCCACTGCCTTTTATGCCCCTGATCCAGATGCTGCCAGTAAAATGAATACCCGCTGGGGCGGCTTTCTAGAAGCAGTAGACCAATTTGACCCAGATTTCTTCAACCTCTCACCCAAAGAAGCTGCCCGCACCGATCCCCAACAACGCTTGCTGATGGAAGTCACCTGGGAAGCCTTAGAACAAGCTGGGCTAGCCCCTAGTCAACTGGCAGGCAGTCAGACGGGTGTTTTTGTGGGCATTTCCACTAGCGATTATGCTCAGATGCAATTTAGCGATCTGGCAAAAATTGATGCCTATGCGGGAGTAGGCAATGCTCACAGTATTGCCGCCAATCGTTTATCGTATTTCCTGGATTTACGAGGACCCAGTTTAGCTGTTGATACCGCTTGTTCTGCCTCATTGGTGGCGGTGCATCTGGCTAGCCAAAGTTTACAGACGGGAGATTGTGATTTGGCGATCGCTGCTGGTGTGAATCTCATCCTGAGTCCCCATCTAACGATCGCTCTATCAAAAGCACATCTGATGTCATCAGATGGTCGGTGCAAACCTTTTGATGCCTCAGCCGATGGCTATGTGCGGAGTGAGGGCTGTGGGGTAGTGCTGCTCAAACGACTTTCGGAGGCATTGCAGGATGGCAATACCATTTTAGCCGTGCTGCGCGGTTCTGCCATCAATGAAGATGGACACAGCAATGGGCTGACGGCACCCAATGGCACGGCTCAGCAAGCTGTTATTCGTCGGGCATTGGCTAAAGCTGGTATTGCCCCTGCCCAACTCAGCTATGTGGAAGCCCACGGCACCGGAACGGCTCTCGGCGATCCCATTGAGGTCCGCGCGCTCGCGGGCGCTTTGGTCCTGGGCGAAGCGCCGAGAACCCACTGCGCATCGGCTCCGTCAAAACAAACCTGGGCCACCTTGAATCAGCGGCAGGAGTTGCTGGTGTGATCAAGGTGATTCTCTCGCTACAGCACGAACGAATTCCTCGACACCTGCACTTCAGGGAACCGAGCCCA
>JAAUOQ010000483.1 GCA_012034795.1 Leptolyngbyaceae cyanobacterium CRU_2_3 | reverse complement strand
CGATCGCGAATTTTCTGGGTTCAACACAAATTGTGGTGAACGCAGTGACAAACTTACTGCAAATTAGGGCAATACCAGGGAAGGTAGGATGACAAGAGCGGGAGAAGGTGAGAAATAATCTGCACTTCTCCAACCTACACCTCCCTAAAATATCGATGCTTTATATAGATTTGCTGCGCCCTCACGGGTGCAGTGAGATCGTGGGAAACTAAAGATTAAGATCTTAACTCTGCTTTGCGACCTCACTCTCAAGGGTGAAATCATGTCTGCCTCGCTTTTGCCACTCGTTAAACAAGGTGATCCAACGGCGATCGCTATTTTGCTCAACCATTCGCTTCAGGTGTATGGGGTAACGGCACAAGTGCAACGCCGAGAAGACTGTCTGCATATTTTATTAGAATCTGATTCGCCACCCCTCCCCCCGCAGGCAATTACCTTTATCCGCCACGGACTACCGTTGTTAGGGATAGAACCCATTCATTGGGTAAAAATTTACAGCCGTCAAAAGGGCGATCGCTTTCCCCTGTGGCAGAAAACCGTTCCTCTCCAACCTCCCAGTGCATTTGTACCTAGCGCATTTGTACCTAGCGCATTTGTATCGGGTGCAGAAGATTCCCAGTCATCAGGCTCCACTCCGCTGAACTCTGCCACCCAAGATTCTGCTGAAATTTGGTTGCCTTCTTCCCGCAGCTACGAGACTACTGTGATAGAACTGGATGGAGTGAGTCCAACCTCAGCAGACCTGTTAGAGCAGAAAGATATGACGCACCAGGAATTGGAGCAGGGGAAAGCTTTAGCACCAGAAGCAGCTTTAGCACCAGAAGCAGTACTGGTACAGCAAGAAGTCTTAGAGCCGGAGCAAGCACTAGCATCGGCAGGCGGGTTAGAGCTAGAAGAAGGTCCGGTGCCAGAAAAAGCGTCAAAGCCGGAAGAAATGCTAGTGCCCGAAGAAATATTAGTGCCTGAAGAGATATTAGTATCAGAAGAAATATTAGCGCCCGAAGCAATATTGGTGCCAGAGAAAGGGGCAATTGTTCTAGCGTCTGCTACCATTCCAGAACCTTTAGAGGTCGCCGATATGCTAAAGCGGCCAGAGTCGGTTATCCTGCTGATCTTTTGTAGTTTATTTCTGTTTTGGGATACCTATCTTCTAGCGGTAGAAAACACAGATTCTAATGCCTATCTATCTAGCGGACAGTTGGCCCGTAGGCTCAAGTCCAGTCGTAGTGCTGTTCGTAGCATGAAGCGTCAAGACAATTTTAGCGACTGGACTCGCAGGCTAGACCCGGAGGGAATTGCCTGGATTTATCAGCGAGGGTTTTATGTGCCCAAGGGGTAACACCCATCAAGCCTGAACTTACGATTCTGCTTGCGTCAGCTTTTGCCAGTCTTGAATGGCAGTCTCGTTCCACATCCAATTCTTTTCGAGAGCTGTTGGGCTAAAGTTTTCTGGACTACTATTCAACACCATCCGGTAAAGCTTATTCGCTTTATCAGAGATCCGATCTTGGCGATCGGGGGCTTCCTGTGCTGAAATTTGCCGGATGGCCAGAGCAACACCCGCATAGGACGTATTCAAGTCTGCTATAGACTGGTCGGCTGGCGTAGGTAGAGAAGAAACCTTTGGCAATTGACTGTTTTCTAGAATTGATCTGGCTCGCATCCAAGATTCAATGGCCTGAGAAGGGTTGCCTTCTGCATAGTAGACAAAACCTAGCATCTGCTGATAAAGCGCTGAGTTAGGTTGCTTCTCAGCAGCATTCTCCCAAGCCTTACGAACATCTGCTAACTGATATTGGGCATCCCCTTGTTTAATGGCTTGCCAAGCTAATCTGCCCTGTAAGAACTGAATATCTGGATCGCCTTGATTGAGCTTGGACACTGTTGCCAAAGCAGCGGCCGCTTCTGGTAAAGCATTGCGGTTTAAGAGAACCTCAACGGCTTGCTGACCCTGAGCAAGCTGCTGTTTTTCAAAGCTGTTGATTGCTACTGTCTTTGCCTCTTCTGTAGTGCTGTTGGCTAATTTTTGGCTGAAGGATGGGACGGCAGTTGGGATCGTCTGTGCTGGGTTAGGGGTGGGATTCGTCAACTGAATAGGATGGACAATCACATAGCTCAAGACTGCGATCGCGGCTGCTCCGACTGCACCTAACATTGGGATCAAAATACCCTGCCGCGATGATGTTTGATCGGTGTTCAAATGCACCGTGGGGTGGCTGCGATGATCGGAGTCAGACTGCGGCAACCGAGGTTGAATTGGCTCATTGAGGGGCAAGGCCTGCGCCATACTCGTTGAGCTTCCTTCGCCCATAGGTGTACTGATAACAATTGCTTTAGCTAAGGTGATGTCGCTAGAAAAATCTGATTGTGGTGGGTTGGCATAATCCAATTGAAATGCTGCGGTTGTGTTGCTTGTGTTGCTTGAGAAAGAGGTATTAGCTGTGCTGGACGGGTTAGCTGCCTTGGCTGCGTCGGCCGAGAAAGATGTGATCCAGGAGTCTGTTAGTGCGGGTTCGGTAATCTCCTCAGCGATCGTTTCGTCTGTTTTTTCAAGACTGATCTCTTCCGCTGGGGTAAAGGCTGGGGTAAAAACAGATGAGCTAGAACCAGTTGAATCAGAGTCCGTTAAATGAGAGGCAGTTTCATCTGAGGCTTGCGACGTGAGTTGGCGAATCCAGTCAAGTGTTTCAGTTTCATCATCATCGTCGTCAAACGCTTCCAGATCTTCGATCCAGTCTCCAGGATCGTCTTCTGCTAAAACAGCGCTAACGACCATTTCCTCATCTGTAGGCGGTTGAGAATCATCAATCAAAAAATGAGTCGGCAGGGGAGAATTTTCATTAATTGCCAGGACTGGAATACTGCCAAACCCTTGAGGCGCAGAAACTAGACGATCAGCAGGATTGCCAAAGGTGCGATCGCTGGGCGTCAGATAGCCATCAAACTCTGGATGGAGATAGAGAATGGGCAGCGCCCAGTAAGAGGACTGATTGGAGGTATATGCCGCGATCAAGCCCTGGCGTGAGCGGTTGAGGCTGAGATCGATCGGATACATCTTTCTCAGATTGCGGTAAAACAAGCGTGTCAGTGTCAGAGCCACCTCATCGGGGATGCGCTCTGCCATTGCCAAAACCGCTGGAATGCCCCGTTTGATGACGGCTTCTGCCAGATTTCCCGACTCTGCGGCTTTGTTGAGGTCAGCCGTTGGCGCATAACTCCCCCGACAAGAATTAAACACTGCCAATCGAATGCCATTGTTGACCAACAGCCCAGCCAGATCATCCCCGCTCAGTTCTTCGGTCAACCCGGTGCGATTGTTGACCAGATACAGGTTGCCCCCCGCTTGCCCCAGGTTGCTGTGCCCCGCATAGTGAAAAACATCAAATCGCCCTTGCTCTAAAGCCTGGGTCAACCGTTCGCGTCCCGGTTGATCGAGAATCGTTAGATCAATTTCGGGTACGCCTTGCTCTCTGGCTTGCCGCAGAC
>JAAUOQ010000482.1 GCA_012034795.1 Leptolyngbyaceae cyanobacterium CRU_2_3 | reverse complement strand
GGCGCAGGCTGAAGGCAAGGACTGCCACAGCACAGACGATTGCCAGTTGCCCCCCTAAAGGACTGAGCGAATAGGTGAAAATGGCTTGTATGACTGAGACTTGCCCTACACCCGACCAGTGAAAGTGATGCGCAACTAAAAGGTAGACAATTCCCGTCAGATGAATGATACCTAACCCGCCCAGACAGCTCAGCGCTAAATACTCTAGCCGTACGGGTAGCCGGAATGCCAGCCAGCCACACAGCCAAGCTCCTGGAACAAACCCTAACAAATAGCCGAAACTGGGACGATGCACATAATCCAACCCGCCACCGTGGGTAAAAACATTAAACCACGAGGTTAGCCCTAGTAGCAGGTAGGCAATTTGGGAAACCACTGCTGCATTACTGCCACCCAGGCAACTAATCAGCAATACAGCCCCAACCTGGCAGCTAACACCCAATGAATAGGCTTGAGGGTTTTGTCCCCACAAACCGAGAGGACTGGCAATAAACGCCTCAAGCAGGGTACCACCAATGGTCAGAATTAGACCAATGAATGCCCAAAGTATCTGGGTTGGAGCAGTCACATTGAATACTTAGAGGTGAGAGGATCGAGGGTTAGGAGTGGAGAAACTGTGCTCTCCGGCTACCTGGCCCCAAATTATAGCTTCAGTGCGGGATGACGAATTTCTCAGTTTGGCGACGGGGAATTTCGTAAGTTAAGAAATCATGTGCCATGAGGGTGTTGGGAAAAATGGCCTTAGCTTCTGTTAACAGATCCTCTAAAGCGATCGCATTTCCCGGAGCATAGCGAGGGCTAAAGTGGGTCATGATCAACTGCTTGGCGTTGGCGCTCAAAGCGGTCTGGGCTGCCATTGTCGAAGTGGAGTGCAGACGTTGATAGGCCAGTTCGGCGTCTTGGTGAGCAAAAGTTGCTTCATGAATCAGCACATCCGCATCTTCCGCCAGTTCAACAGCACTGTCGCAATAAATCGTATCGGTGCAATAGGCAAACTTTCGTCCGATCTGGGTTTCGCCACACAAGTCAGAGCCGTGAATCACTCGTCCATCCGGAAGGGTAATGACTTCGCCACGCTTTAGCTTGCCATACAGGGGTCCTGATGGAATACCTAGAGCGCTGGCTCGCTCTACATCAAAGCGCCCTGGTTTGTCTTTCTCAGCAATGCGATACCCAAAAGCTGGGACTCGATGAGTCAAAGGCGCGCAGCTAACGGTGAATTCTTCGTCTTCAAAAACCACGCCAGGCCGCACCGTATGCACTTTGACTGGATAGTGAAAATAAGTTTGTGAGTAGCGGCCACACGCTTTGAGATATTCATCAAGTTTGGGTGGCCCGTAGATGTCAATCCGACTTGGATTACCTGCCAGTCCGCAGCTTGCCAGCAAACCCATCAGTCCGTAGGTGTGGTCTCCATGCATGTGGGTGACAAAGATCCGGGTAATCTGGCTAACTTTCAGATCACTGCGGAGAATTTGATGTTGCGTTCCTTCTCCACAGTCAAACAGCCAAACTTCCGATCGCTGTGGCAATCGGATTGCGATGCTGGAGACATTACGTGATCGCGTCGGCACACCTGAACTGGTTCCCAAAAACGTAATCTGCAAGGTTTAACCTTCTCTTAGTAATTTTTCAACCTTAACTGGATCGTTGAAGGATGAAGGGGTGAATGGATGAATATTAGGGTCCAGCGAAAATGGCTTCGTCTAAGTCTTGGCGACTCAGAGAATACTTAAACGAGCGCTGCACATCCTGCCCGCTTTCTCCAGCCTCAATATACCGAACCAAGATGGAGTCAACCTCCAGCCAGATATCGGCCTTCCAGGCAGCGTGTTCAGTGTGCCAGCAGTGGAGGTTATCGCTATCTTGCCGACACCCCTTAGAGTAGAGCCATCGTTCAATTTCGGGTAGGGGGTGGTTGTAGAGCGGCGTATTGGAAGGAAGTACCATAGCAAAAATCAACCCGTGAAAATCAATAAGCGACAAGAACTTATGTCTATTTTAATGATTTGTAGCGGCTTACAGGGGAATTTCGCCTCTAGCAATTCCCACCCCGATCGCCAAGGCAATGCATCCCAGGAAAGTGAGTCCTAGAATAAACAGGGCAAACATCTCTCCAGCGGATAGTGGGCGATCGGTTGGAGAGAGGTATGCAGCCGATCGATATTTTCGAGCTTCAGACACAGGACGGTTGAGATCGCTCGGCGGCTGAATCACCGAATAGCGCGAGTAGCCAATCTTTAGATCGTAAGCAAATCGTCGTTCAGGGTTGCTAAGGGTTGCGTAGGCTTCGTTAAGCTGCTGAAACTTGGCCGTAGCGATCGCTGCTGCTAAATGAGTAGTGTCAGGATGATAGAGTTTACTAAGGTCCCGATAGGCTTGGCGAATTTGCTGCGCCGACGCGGAGGGTTGCAAACTCAACAAGCCATAATAGGTTTGTGTTGCATTGTCCTCAACCATTGCCTCCCCCTACATTGCACCCCAGATGCACTCAAGCTGTTTAAGCCGTTTCAAAGCAGTAGTCTAAATCTGTCCGAGTCAGGCGAATCTGAGCCAGCGTAAAGATGACAGGAATCACGCGACCGTAGTTTGTGGCGATCGCCGCCAACCCAAGTCTGTGAAGAACCACACCCACATCGCGGGGCCCAGCACCGCAAAAGCACTTCGAGCTGCGCCATACCGAGCCGCACTGATGGCCATAGCTCGGCTCGCCGTTTGCAATGCTGCCTGGCTTTGAATTTGGGCAGCAACCGTTGCTCCTCCTTGTAAGACAGCCTGTTTGGCCACCTGATAGGCAGCGGTGTGAAAGGCAAATTGACGCGCTACGAGTTGCAACATCAACGGACGAATCACAGAAGTCATGGCTAAAGCGCCACCACCTTTCAAGAGCACACTAACTGGATCATTGTGAGGTGCTGCCGGAAACTGTTGCACCAATGCCGACTCTGATACTGCCTGCTGAAGCCCTCCAGACAGCGATCGTTGCTCAGCCACAGATAGATTCTGCCAGGCTCGATTGAGGAGATGTAGAAAGATTTCGGATTCTAAATCTTCAGCCGAATAGTCGGCAGTGTGAGGAATTTTGAGGTATCGACAGACTCTGATAAGAACCTGACGATAGCTAATTTGGTGAGTTTTGCCGCACAAGACGCTGACCCCATCAGCCGCCAAAAACCGAAATCGTTCTTCAATAGAGTCAACCCAAATTTCCCGTGATTGACTCTGAACTTCAAGTGGCTCAGGGGTACACACATAGTCCAGAGGGTTGAATTTGCGGCGGAATAGAATATCGGTCAGTGCTTGTAGTTCTTCATCCGTCGCTAATTCAAGTGCTACTCTTAATTCGTCCAAGGCCAAGCCCTCCACCGCATTAAAATTCCTGCCCCGCTGTTGAACATTCTACTGAATGTGTCAAGGTGTCGGGAGGAAAAATGTGGGGAGCAGGGAGTGGGGAACAGCGAACAGGGAATAGAGAGTGGGGAGTAGCG
>JAAUOQ010000481.1 GCA_012034795.1 Leptolyngbyaceae cyanobacterium CRU_2_3 | reverse complement strand
GCTAGAACAGCAGGCTCAATCGCTGCGGGCTTCGGAGGAATTGCTGAAAATCAGCAAGAGCAGCTTCAGCAAACCAACGAGGAACTCGAAGAAAAAGCGGAGCTATTGGCTCTGCAAAACCGCGAGGTGGAGCGCAAAAACAGTGAAATTGAACAGGCGCGCCAATCTCTGGAGGAAAAAGCCAAGCAGCTTGCCATGACTTCTAAATATAAGTCAGAATTTCTGGCCAACATGTCCCATGAATTGCGAACCCCGCTCAACAGTTTGCTGATTTTGGCTCGATTACTGGGAGATAACAGCGAAGACAACTTGACCAGCAAGCAGGTGGAATATGCCCGCACCATTTACGCCTCTGGCAATGATTTGCTGGCACTGATCAATGACATTCTGGACTTGGCCAAAATTGAATCGGGCACGATGTCCGTCAATATCGATCAAACCCTGTTTACTGAATTGCACAACCAACTCGATCGCACCTTTCGGCAAGTGGCACTCGATCGCCATCTCGACTTCTCGATCCAACTAGACGAATCTCTACCTCGCGCTATTCAGACCGATTCTAAGCGGCTCCAGCAAGTCCTCAAAAATCTTTTGTCCAATGCCTTCAAGTTTACTGAACAGGGACAAGTCAGCCTACACATCAGCCTTGCCACCCAGGGCTGGAGTTCAGACCACGAGACGCTGAATCTGGCCCATCCTGTGATTGCTTTTGCGGTACGAGATACAGGCATTGGGATTTCCGCCGATAAACAGCAGGTGATTTTTGAAGCCTTTCAGCAGGCAGACGGCACGACGTCTCGCAAGTATGGCGGCACGGGCTTAGGATTGTCGATCAGCCGTGAGATTGCCCGGCTCTTGGGAGGAGAAATTCGCTTGAGCAGCGAGGTGGGGCGAGGCAGCACTTTTACCCTGTATTTGCCCCAAATCTATATCTTTCCCGAAGGGCGAGAAGCCGCAGCAGGTAGGTGGGCAGATGGAGTAGAGAGAGGGGCGGTAGAGAGAGGGAGGGTAGCTCGCAGCACCGGAGCAATGGTGCCAATGGCTTCTCCTCTGGCTGTCTCCTCTGCCTCTGCGGCTTTCTCTGCTGCTCCCTTTACCACTGATATTGACGACGATCGAAAAACCTTGCAACCCGACGATCGCCTGTTGTTGATCATTGAAGATGACCTAAACTTTGCGCGAATTCTGCTGGATATTGCCCGGCAGCAGGGCTTTAAAGGATTGATTGCCACTCACAGCGATGCCGGTTTGGTCATGGCACGAGAGTTTAAGCCCAAAGCCATCATGCTAGATATTTGTCTGCCGGAGATGGATGGCTGGACGGTTTTGGATCGGTTGAAGCATGATCCCGCCACCCGCCATATTCCGGTTCACATGATGTCGGTAGAAGAAGCCAAGCAGCGCAGTTTGCAGTTGGGGGCGATCGCTTTTTTGCAAAAGCCCATCAGCCGGGATCTGCTTCTAGATGCGTTGTCCAATATCAAAGAGTTTGTCGATCGGCCGGTGAAAAATCTGCTCGTAGTGGAAGACGATGAAACTCAACGGCAAAGCATTATCGAACTGATTGGCAACCACGATGTCAGCACAACGGCAGTCAGCACAGGGCCGCCGCCCTAGAAGCACTGCAATCTGAACGGTTTGATTGCATGGTGCTGGACTTAGGACTGCCCGACATGACGGGATTGGAACTCATGAGTCAAATCAAGCAAAATGCCAATCTGGCGCATCTGCCCATCATTATTTACACTGGCAAAGAACTGACGCTCCAGGAAGAAACAGACTTACGCCGGATCTCAGACACCATCATTGTCAAAGATGTGCGATCGCCCGAACGCTTGCTGGGCGAAACGGCCTTATTTCTGCATCGGGTGCAAGCTAATCTACCCGATCCGCAACGTCGAATGCTAGAGCAACTTCAGCACAGTGACCCGATTCTGGTGGGCAAGAAAGTTTTGATTGTGGATGATGATGTTCGTAATATCTTTGCTCTCACCAGTATGCTAGAACGCTATCAAATGCAGATTGTCTATGCTGAGAACGGTCGAGATGGCATCAGACAATTACAGGAGCACCCCGACATCCACCTGGTCTTAATGGATGTGATGATGCCCGAAATGGATGGCTATGAAACCATGCAGGCGATTCGCCAAATTGAGCAGTTCCAAACGCTACCCATGATTGCACTAACGGCAAAAGCGATGCGGGGCGATCGCGAAAAGTGCATTGAAGCAGGAGCCTCAGACTACATTACAAAACCCGTTGATGTCGAACAATTGCTGTCGTTGCTGCGGGTCTGGTTGTATTAACTAGCGGCTCATTCACTAGAGCTTGAAATCCCATTTACGCTCCAGATCAACCTTGAGAATTAACGAAACTTTTCCCTTACATTCTATCTATGTCTTCGCCGCACTGCTCTGTTGAACTTGAAGCGATCGAAATTCAACTCCTGCTAGAAAGCATCTATCGCTACTACGGGTTTGATTTTCGTAACTATGCGATCGCCTCGCTCAAACGCCGTATCTGGAACACGATTCGGGCAGAAAAGCTGACTAGTGTATCGGGGCTTCAGGAGAAAGTACTACATGACCCAGATTGTATGGAGCGATTCCTACTAGGAATTTCAGTGAATGTCACCTCTATGTTTCGTGATCCCAGTTTTTATATCACTTTTCGGGAGAAAGCAATTCCACTACTTCGTACCTACCCGTTCATTCGGATTTGGCACGCAGGTTGTTCAACAGGAGAAGAAGTGTATTCTTTAGCAATTCTATTATCTGAAGAAAATCTCTATCACCGTTGTCGCATTTATGCCACCGATATGAACGAAGCAGTTTTGCAAAAAGCCAAGGCTGGGATTTTTCCTCTGCATACCATGCAGGAGTATACCCAGTCTTACCTGCAAGCCGGTGGCAAACGATCATTCTCAGAATACTATACGGCTGCTTATGGCAGTGCCATTTTTCGATCGACTCTCCGAGATAACATTGTCTTTTCACCACACAATCTGGTGACTGATGCATCTTTTAATGAGTTCAATGTTATTCTCTGTCGCAATGTTTTGATCTATTTCAACCTCCCATTACAAAATCGAGTTCATAAGCTGCTTTACAACAGTTTGGGGAGATTCGGCATTTTGGGGCTAGGCAAGCAAGAATCGCTGATTAGCACTCCCCTACGAACAGGACTACGCAGCACTCAATATTCAAGACAAGCTCTATCGGAGGATCGGGTAATGAAGTTTGAAATTGCTGTGATTGGGACTTCTCAAGGAGGATTACATGCGCTAGAGCAGTTGCTGCCGATGCTGCCCTGCCAATTTCCGGTAGCGGTGGCGATTGCTCAACATCGCCATAAAAATTCTGATGGTCAATTGGTATTGCATCTGCAACGACAGACCCTCTTGCCGCTAGTGGAAGTAGAGGACAAACAGCCCATTGTGTCAGGACACATCTACCTCGCCCCCGCAGACTATCACCTGTTGATTGAACC
>JAAUOQ010000480.1 GCA_012034795.1 Leptolyngbyaceae cyanobacterium CRU_2_3 | reverse complement strand
AGCACCGGCTACCCACAGACTGGTAGCTGATCTGCACACCCGGATTTGCCTTGTTGTAATCGGCAAACCAACGCTGATACAAAGGAGCAGGGAACGATGCACCTGCACCACTTAAGGTCGCGCTGCCGCCGCCAGCAGCAGGAGAGGTTCCTGCGGAAGGAGAGGTTGCCACATCAGGGCTAGAAGGGGCACAGGATACGGCCAAACCCATAGAGACAGCCGTCAAAGTTGCCAGAAAAGTCCGTCGTCTGAGGCGTGATTGGGATGTCATGCGATCTACTCAGTATTGAGATTTTGTTACGTAGGTATCGCAAGCATCGTACCTGTATCAAGTCGTAAACAAAGTAATCTTTGGGTTAAGGAATATTTAACTTTTTCAAAAAATAAAAAACTTAAACATTTCTCAGCAATATCTATCAAGGTTTGGTTAAACCTCAACCCATTCCTGCCTAATTTTTGTCAACCTGATTTTGGCTAGGCTGCACCCACCCGGAAAACCCAGCACAATCTAAGAAGAGATGTCTGACCCCTGAACAAATACCCAACCCAAAAGATGTACCAGGTAATTTACGATGGCAACTGTAATCTCTGCGTCAATTTGGTCAAACTTTTAGAAAACTTCGATCGGGGTGAGCAATTTGTCTATGCTCCTATGCAAGATCAGCCGACGTTAGATCGATTTGGCATTACTCCTCAAGATTGCGAACTGGGCATGATTTTGATTAATTCTGAGGCTCCAGAACAGCGCTGGCAAGGTAGTGCGGCGGCTGAAGAAATTAGCCGCCTGCTACCCTCTGGCAAACTTTTTGTGGAGGCTTACCGCAGACTGCCTGGAATCAAGTGGATGGGCGATCGCGTTTATGAACAGGTGCGGGATCACCGCTACCAGTTGTTTGGTAAGCGATCGACCACTTATCAATCTGCCTATCCCACTTGTCAATCGGATACCTGCAAAACCTACTTCTCCAAACCTTTATAGCTGTATAGCTGTATAGCTGTCGCCATTACGCTCAGGACTAAGCTCCAGACAGAGGGGTGTGGGGCCGCGACCCTAAACGGCAAGAACCAGGGTTCCCCCTCTGTCTCCCCTATTAGCTTTTAGGCTACGGCTGTGTTCTTAGGCAAACCTGCTAGGATTTTTGCAATCGAATTTAGACGGGATTCATCATGCAATTTGTGTCTGATCCTTCTACCTCAGTCAAGATTCAGAAGATGAATCAGCGAGTTCGTTGGCAAGACCCTCTGGTTGTGCAACGAGGCATAGACCAGACCCGACTCTCACTGGATGGCAACGAGGACAATCCCTCAGAATTTTCCTTCATGGTGATAGGAGATAGCGGCTCAGGTGCCCACCATACGCATAACCCACAACGGGCGATCGCTGAAAAAATGCTGGAGCATCGTGATGATTGTCGCTTTATCCTGCATACGGGTGACGTCGTTTACTTGGTAGGCTCTAGCGAATTTTATGGTCGCAATTTTATTGAACCCTACCGAGAATTTTTGGTAGGAGGTGAGCAGCCAAAAACTATTGCTTACGATCGCATGGTGTTTAATCTGCCGTTTCTGCCTGTTCTTGGCAATCATGACTACTACGACTTGCCCCGCCTGTTTGGACTGTTAGCACAAACGGCATTACCCATTCGGCGTTTACTGCAAAGTAAGATTGATTTTGATGTGGGTTGGCACGGCTCAGAACAAGGCAATGCTTACGCCCGTGCTTTTATGGACTGTTTGTCCCTGATCAACCCTGCCAAGCTAGAACAACATCTCGATCGCCATTACATCGCTCAAACTGACACAGGACGATGTTTGCAGTATGAACCTAAAGTTTTCACCCGCTTACCCAATCGATACTATATGTTTCGCCAAAGCGGAATTGATTTTTTCGCGCTGGACTCTAACACCTTTAATGCACCGTTGCCGCTCTCCCAAGATACAGAGGGAGATGAGCGTCGGCAAATCTTGCAAGACCGCCGAGTTAAAGTAGAACAGGAAAAGCAGGAGATTCTTAAGCAACTCAATTTGCCAAACTCTAGTCAGTCTCTTGACGCAGATTATCTTGACGACCTGCGAACTCGATTAGAACACCTTGAAGAAAGCGGCAATGACATTGATAAGCAACTCAATATCAATTCCATTGTCCCGGTTGATCAAGCGCAGCTTGACTGGCTCCAGCAACGCTTAATTGCATCCTGGCACACAGAGGGGGTGAGGGGTCGGGTGATTTTCTTCCACCATCCACCCTATGTCACAGAAGCGACCAAGTGGGATCAGGCCCAAACTTTAGCCATTCGCTGTCGTCTACGTCAGGTTCTCAATCGAGTCGTGGCAGCAGTGGGCAAACAGGCAGAAGGTCGCCCGATCGTGGATTTAGTGCTCAATGGTCATGCCCACTGTTTTGAATATCTCCGCACCGGAGAGACAGGACATGGCGATGCTCACATCAATTGGCTGGTTTGTGGGGGCAGTGGCTACAGCTTGCGGCGGCAGCGTCCGGAAGGCACAGATTTGACTGACTCGCTGCTCTCTGCCCGCAACAGGGCTGATCATTTAGTTGCCCGATCGCACCTATTTATCGGTCGAACGGGACAAGGCTTGGAGAAGCGCCGCCCCTACTCATTTGCCCGAATTGACGTGAAGGCAGGGACACCCCCCAAATTTGTAGTGCGTCCGCTAGTGGCAGAGCGCTACAGACATGAATGGGTCGATCGGTGGGTTGAACCATTTGAGATTTAGCCTGACACCCTGGTAAAGACATCCTGCAAGGCTCGGATGGTGAGAAACGCTATCATGCAGTTGATCACAGTGTTTTCTTCACACTCCTTAACATCCTAGGAACCTGTATGACTTTACAGCTTTTCTTCAGTAAGTCCCAAAGTCTGACGTGGCAGCCCTTCGATAGGTCAAAATTCACGATTTAGCAGATATTAGGACATAAGGTGTTGCATGTACTACACCTTCGTCTAGGTTTTCTCCTTTATGATTCCAGCAAATTCCAGAGTGTGGATCTGTTCTAATTTAGAGAGACTCAGCCTTCTAGGGCAATTTTTATTTTCCAGAGGTTTTCATTCTGTGTGACCCGTTTCTTGCGATCAGTCTCTCGTAAGTCAGTCTCTATAAGGAATGTGAAACCACGAAACGTGCAAAAACCAGGCATTAGGAAATTATGGTAGCAACCCCCGACAAACTAACCCTTGCTCCATCCATCAGTGCATTTGGCACAGCAAGAGCCACAGTTGAGGGCACACCTCTCAGCGCCGAAGAAATGCACAAGATGCACGCTTTCTGGCGTGCTTGCAACTATCTCGCAGTGGGCATGATTTACTTGCGGGATAACCCGCTGCTCCAAGAGCCTTTACAGATTGAGCATGTCAAGCATCGACTGCTGGGTCACTGGGGTTCTAGCCCTGGGATGAGCTTTGTTTGGACACACTTAAACCGAGTGATTAAAAGCAAGATCTCAATATGATCTTTCTGGCAGGGCCAGGACAT
>JAAUOQ010000479.1 GCA_012034795.1 Leptolyngbyaceae cyanobacterium CRU_2_3 | reverse complement strand
GGTTCTCGCTGAAGCGTTACAGATGATTCATTGGTATAAGCCTGGGCTGCCGAAGCTTGAAAAGCAGCATCCCCTAGCCATAAGCTGGTAGCCAGTCCGATTGCAGAAAACCAGAGAGAAGCTATTGTGCTTAGAATTGTGCCTACAGAGGACAAAGTACGCATGTTTTTCTCCCGCCGTTCACTTTACGCTGAGTTAAATATAATTGAGCCGTCAGATGACACATCCGGAGTTGAACTTTTGAGCTTGAAGGGTGAACAAGTTCACTCAGCATCTTGCCGGGGAACTCTAACTACGATTTCTGACCACTTTGACCACTTTGACCCATCAGAATAGCGCAACCTTACTGTGGTTTCACTGAAAATGACAAATCATTGGGCGATCGCGATTGGCATTAATCAATATCGACACTTTCAACCCCTCACCTATGCCGAGCGAGATGCCCAGCTTTTTCGAGATTTTTTGACTAAAGAAGCCGGGGTTTCTCCCAAACATTGTCTGCTGCTGACGGACACTTCTCCAGCCATTGAGCATACTGCCACCTACCCCAGCCGCGACATCATCCAGGCTTATATTACTCAACTGTGTCAAAAGCGCTTGCAGCCTGGAGATTTTCTCTGGTGCTTTTTTAGCGGCTATGGTGTGCGGTTTCAGGGTAAAGATTATCTGATGCCGGCCGACGGCAAACCCGATGCGATCGCCAGTACAGGCATCCCCATTGAGTTTCTGTTCAGTACTTTTGCAGCCGCACCCACGAGCAATATCCTCTTAACCCTGGATGTGAACCGAAGCCAGAGTGTTTTAGCAGGGGAAGGAGTTGGCGACCAAACCGTTTTGCTGGCCAAAGAACATGGGATCTCAGCCATTTTATCGGCTCAGCCCGATCAGTTCTCTCATGAAACTCTGGCGCTACGACAGGGACTCTTCACCGCTGCGCTAATTGAGGCAATGCGCTACCGGGGATGTGTGACCGTAGAGCAACTGGTGCATTACCTGAGCGATCGCCTACCTGAGTTGAGTGAACACCATTGGCGACCCCGACAAGAACCATTCGCAGTCATCTCACCTGAAAAAAAATATCAGATGATTGTGCCAGAAACGGCAGCCATAACGCTGGGGGCGGCGGAGAATTCAGTAAACCTGGCAGTAGAACCTGCTGGAGCCATCCATGCTAGAGCCAACAGCGATCTGATCGATTTCAGTTCTAGAACAGATGCAGCCGCTTTGCTAGAGCGATCGCTAGCAGTTCCTTTTCCCAGCCCTACGTTACCCCCAGGACTTGTCTCAATCCCACAATCTACCCTCCCTGGAAATGCATCCTCGTCCCCTGACAATACGTTCCGAGAATTGGCAGTAGAAGAGTCATTGGCCTCACGGGAGCAATTTATAGATACCCAATTTTGGAAGAAGCTCATGACTTGGGGTGGGGCGATTGCTGTTATCTTACTTTTGTCTGTTGTCGTGAGAAACTGGCAAAAACTAACAGAGCCGCCCACCATACCCCCTGCAACTGACACCGCTTCCGTGTCGGCTCAAACGGACGATGCAACTGAGCTACTCAGTGCAGGCATCAATCCAGCTTCACCTTTGGGATCTGTGCAAATTGCCTTGCAATCAGGGCAATATGAGGAAGCCAAACGGCAACTACAAAACTTGCCGCCTGAGCAACAAAATGCCGACTACTTGAGCTTGTTGGAGCAAGCGAACAAGGGGCTTCTGAGTGATGCCCGCACAATTCTCAGCCGCTCTAGAGATGCTTCTGCCGAGAACCAATCCTCCGACTTCGCCGATGCCATTGCCAAAGCCCGCCAGATTAAATTAGGGGAACCTCTGTTTGAGGAAGCTCATCAGGATATCGATCGCTGGAGCCGGGTGATTTTAGATATGGCCCAGGGCAGAGCCGATCGCAGAAACGGTAGTTCTACGCCTACTGCTGCCAGTAACTACAGTGCTGCGATTGCTTCCGCCCAACTTGTGCCTAACGACAATCCCCAAATTTATGCCCAGGCTCAACAGGCGATCGCTCAATGGAGCAAATTAATTTTAAGTTTGGCAAGCGATCGGGCTGAGGAAAACAAGTATGACTTGGCAATTCAAGCAGCCCAGATGATTCCGCCAGGTGCGCCAGACTATGCAGCCGCACAGGAAGCGATCGCCCAATGGG
Source organism: Leptolyngbyaceae cyanobacterium CRU_2_3 (assembly GCA_012034795.1). Lineage (GTDB taxonomy): Bacteria > Cyanobacteriota > Cyanobacteriia > Elainellales > Elainellaceae > Drouetiella. Next base: position 1,335 of record JAAUOQ010000479.1, on the reverse strand, counting down.
GAGGGTAATCTACCCCCATCAGAGGAGTCACGGGGCAGGGCAGGTGCTAGAGTCCAAGACTAGCCAAATAAACTGAACCATAATTTGCACCTGCCCCTAAACTTGTGCTATCCTCAGAACTTGTGCGGACGCATAGCTCAGTTGGTTAGAGCACTACGTTGACATCGTAGGGGTCACTGGTTCGAGTCCAGTTGTGTCCATCAGGATTTAGGCTGCTCGCTTGGCAACCTACCAGCCGATCGCCGTTCAGAGGATGGCTGAAAAATCGGTGGTCGAGGTGGATCGAGCGTCCTTAAAGGGACGAATGTCTCCGATTTAGTGGCGATCGGGCTGTTTGGGGGATGAGGGACGGGGATCGCACCTTAACGCTGCCTGCTGCCATCTGTATGATTGAAGCTTGACGACGTAGCTCTTGGACGATCACCCGCGCAAAATTTTTGCTCCACACCTGTTCAAACGGGAAAGAGACGCGATCACCCTCTTGCTGAAACCGGCCGATTGCCTCTTCGATCTGACTTACCGAATAGGTTTCGTTGACCAGCATTTGGGTCAGAAGGCTTTCAACGATTAGCGCCTGAGCCTCATTCAAAACCAGCGTTTCATGTCCTTCTAGGAGTTGCGATCGCTCTTGGACAAAATCATTAGAGCTTTGTCGATATCTCGAACTTTGATAGCTCTGAGAGCCGTAAGGATCGCTCGAATCAGGGCAACCTCATCATCAGAAAGAATAACCATAGAGAAAAGCCTCATGACAACTTAATCCAGACTTCATAGAGCTTCTGGGCGTTTTTATGTTGTCATTCATCATACGGCTTTTGCCTTTATAAGGCAATATCCCTAGATTTATGATATCAAAACAAGGATTATGAGTAAGTTGCCTTAAGCTAATTAAGAGAGTGCCCAAGCCAGCCAAACCGCAGATTAGGGTTTACATCACTGAGGAAAAAGATCGCTTGCTTAAAGCGATCGCAGGGATTAAAGATTCGTCAGTGAATGCGATCGTGAATGAGGCAATCGATCGGTGGTTAGATGAGGCAGAGCAGCAGGAAATTGTCGAGAAGTTTAACCTCGATCGGTTGGATGAGATTGGCTAAGCTGAGTCTCATTGTCGTGCGAGTGTGGAGTCGCAGTAAGCTCTTGGTTTGAGAGAGTATGAAACCAATCTAGATACTTACGGTAAATTTCATTGTTTTTCCCCGTACCATGCCAAGGAAGTTTATTTTCCCCCGAAGTACTTCTTTGAATGAAGGAGGTTCTTCGTTGAATTTTCCTGATTGCTGATGATGCTTCTCAACCATATCTCTTCTGAGCAGAATCTAAACCAAACTTATCCCA
>JAAUOQ010000478.1 GCA_012034795.1 Leptolyngbyaceae cyanobacterium CRU_2_3 | reverse complement strand
GCAGCGTGCCAAGCCTTGTCTGCATCTTTGACCATTTGATAAATATCGCCGTTCTTATCAATTATGTAATGAGCAGAAACTTCTGATGCAGCATTTAGAAAATGGTTTCTTGTACTTTCAAAAAGTGCCTGCGGTTGTGTAATGAACGACAATCGTGTCGATACCAGCACCTGAGCGACTGCTATAGTTAGGACTCTCAATGAATGCTTTGATAGGTGGTTTAGATACAGGTTCCGAGGTTCCTGGGTGATGATGATTGCCATGCTCAGCATCAGCTAGAAGTTGTTTTGCTTCATCATAGACATTTAAAACTTTGGAAATATAATTGCTGTCACCTGTGTAAATGGGTCCAACAAAGGCAATAAATGCTTCAGCCGAGCTGACGTTATTGCGCCATCCTTCATAGGGAGACCGCTCTAAAAAACGCCAGTAGCCTTTAATAAACTTTCTAGACTATCAAACTTGCAATATTTATCCAAACCATCACTCGCTTCATAGTCTACAGGCGTAGCAAACCCTGTCATTTCTGATCGCCATTTCAAACCGCCAAAGTTAAGATGTTCAGTAGCGAGACGACTAGTTCCTCGACCAGATTCTAGGAGCCATTGAGCAATGGTTATTCCTTTTAGTTGAGAGAAATCAATGTTTGCCTCTGCATAGGCTTTAATTAGTTGATTAAAAAGTTCACTCATTTGTATCAGTCCTTAAAATTGGCAATTTGAATTCAAACAGATGAAACGGTGGTCGTGCTGCATAACGAATCGTTTAGCCGACCTAAGAGAAACGCGTTCATCATTTACCTGCTAAACAAACTAACTGTCCGAAATGAAGTTTGTCAGTCGGGAGAAGGTCGGATCAAGGTCGGGTGAAGGTCGGCTGTGATGTCAGCAAATTTACTGGGGTAGCTGATTAAGCTGGGTGATAAGCTGAGAAAAATTACCGAGAAACTTACCGAAAGTTAAGCTTCCAGAGTGGAGTCTCTTTATATAGAGATGAATTTTGGCTTTGGAAGCGGGTAGCTCCTACTGGAAGAATCAGGGATCGATCGCTCTACCAACGTTAGGAATCAAGCAGGACATTTGTTTTGTCACCGCATGAATCACTCACATGAGGAGTTTGGGATCGTGACCTTTGAAGAAGGACTTCAGCTAATTGAGCAGATTTTGCCACCAGGACAGTTAAGCAAAGTTCAGAAAGTTGTGTTCCCGCATTCATGGGAAGGACAGTCTTACAAGGAGATTGCCGAACAACTTGGTTACACCCTTGGTTACATCAAAGATACAGGTTCTGACCTCTGGAAAATGCTCTCTGATGCCTTGGGAGAGAAAGTAACAAGGCGTAACTTTCAAGTCGTGCTGAAGCGCGTTATGAAGAAAGGGAGTGGGGAGTGGAAAGTGGAAAGTAGGGAAATGATTACGCCTACTCCGTCCTCTCTATCCCCTATTCCTTGCCGCGATTGGGGCAAGGCGATCGATGTTTCTATCTTTTACAATCGCACCGCTGAACTGGCGCAACTCGCCCAATGGATTCAGCAAGACCACTGCCGTTTAGTCACCATCCTGGGCATGGGTGGGATGGGCAAAACTTCTCTGTCTGTCAAATTAGCCGAACAGGTACAAAACGAATTTGATTATTTGATCTGGCGCAGCTTGCGTCATGCCCCATTGCTTCCAGATCTACTAGCTGATCTGATTTCCTTTTTCTCAAACCAGCAAGAAGTGAAGTTAGCCGAATCAGTTGACAGTCAGATCTCGTGCTTGATGAAATATCTCCGCCAGCATCGCTGTCTGCTGGTTATTAGACAATGTCGAATCCGTCCTCCAGAGTGGTGAACGGACAGGGCGGTATCGTCAGGGTTACGAATCCTATAGTCAACTACTGGAACGGGTGAGTGATGAACGGCACCAAAGCTGCTTGGTACTGACCAGCCGAGAGAAGCCAGCAGAAGTCAGCATTCGCGAAGGGGATACGCTACCTGTGCGATCGCTGCAATTAACAGGACTACCCCCGCAGAAGGACAAAAGATCCTGAGCGAGAAGGGATTGATTGAGTCCAATACCAACTGCCATCAACTGATTGAACACTATAGCGGCAACCCTTTAGCCCTTAAAATTGCTGCCGCCACCATTCGATCGCTGTTCAACGGCAATATTGGCAATTTCTTGACCCACGGAACGGTTGTCTTTGGTGATATTAGTGAGCTACTGGATCAGCAACTCAACCGTCTGTCGGATTTGGAGCAGCAGGTGATGTACTGGCTAGCCATCTGCCGGGAATGGGTTACCCATGAAGCATTACAAGAAGATATTGTCCCTAAAGTCTCACAACGAGAATTGTTGGAAGCTTTAGCATCCTTACAAGCTCGATCTTTAATTGAAGTTAATGCCGTTGGTTTCTCTCAACAGCCTGTGGTAATGGAATACATGACTGAGCAGTTGGTCAGACAGTTCTATTACGATATTTCTGCTCACGATCTGACTTTCTTCAACCATTATGCCTTGCTCAAGGCACAAGCTAAAGATTACATTCGGGAAGCCCAAATCCGCTTAATTCTACAACCTGTTAAAGATAAGCTCTTGGCGGCCTTTGAAAATCAGCAGACGCTTGAGAACCATCTGAATCATCTGTTAGACGCTATACGTAAAAGGGCGGCGGCCAATGGTTATGCAGCCGGAAATTGGTTAAATGTGTTCTGGCAACTGCACAGTAACCTGAGCGAGAGTGCCGAGTGCACGTTACACGACCGTGATTTCTCTAATCTGACTATCCGACAAGCCTACGTACCCAATGTCACCTTACATCGGGCCAACTTTTCCCACTGCAACATTGATCAATCTGTTTTGCTGAAACCTTTGGGGGTATTGCTTCTGTTGCCTTTAGCCCGGATGGCAAGCGTCTAGCGACCAGCGATACCAGTGGTGATATTCAAATCTGGGAAGTTCCTAGCGGCAAGCAACTCGTGATTTGCAAGGGACATGACCATTGGACTTGGGCAGTCGCTTTCAGCCCTGATGGTCAATTCTTGGCGAGTGCCAGCGATGATTACCAGGTCAAACTGTGGGATGCTCGCACGGGGGACTGCCTAAAACTTTCATCGGACACACCTACTCTGTGAATGCGATCGCCTTCAGCCCTAATGGGCAGTACATGTCCACTAGCTCTCAGGATGCCACGGTTCGATTGTGGGATCTCCAGACCCCTACGGATTTCTCTCAAGCCATTGCCTGCAAAAGTCGCTTAGGTGTTGTGAATGACTGTATTCAACTGTTAGGGCATCAGGGTCGAGTCTGGTCTGTCGCCTTCAGTCCTGATGGTAAAACGCTGGCAAGTTGCTCGGAAGATCAGACCCTTAAGCTCTGGGATTGGAGGACAGGTCAATGTCTGAAAACCTGGACTGGACATCAAGGGTGGGTGAAGTCGATCGCCTTTAGTCCTAATGGCAACCAGCTAGCAACCGGCAGTTTCGAGCATACCGTGAAAGTCTGGGATGTGGAAACAGG
>JAAUOQ010000064.1 GCA_012034795.1 Leptolyngbyaceae cyanobacterium CRU_2_3 | reverse complement strand
ATTGGGTGTATGAACACTCAATACGCCAGAAGCCACACTAGATGTAGAGTGAAGAGGTGGACTCAATGGCAGTTCCGATCGCTCGGTTTCGCTCAATTCATCCACCATTAACGGAAGATAGGCTGAAGGGGTTTTGCCTGAAATTAACTGAGCTGATAATTTCAGCGGTTGAATCGGCGAGAGATTAAGTCGCCTTTTAGAAGAATACAAACTATTTTTGCGGTTTTCTCTAGCTGTAGCTTGGCTAAGCGGCTCCTGCCCCATAATTCCTACCTAAACTGATTCGTGTAGATGCGGTTTGTGTTGGGCTGTCCCTACAAAGTTAGTCCAGCTTACTCACAAATTTCAGATTTGGACCACAAATCCTCAGAAATTCTACAGGTAGCGTTTGGGTATGAAAATACTGGGTGTGAAAATACCAAGAGAGATATTGCTGGGAATATTTCTACAGGGTTTAGTCTCAAGCCTGGCTTTGAGCATCAGGCGCAGGTTGAGCGGAGCGATAGCCGTAGAAATCAATGCTGTAATTGGTAATCCGCACCCCTGTTTGTGCTTCTACTTGCCGCAGCAACTCTTCAGGCAACTCGATATGAACATCTAAAATTTGCTGAGTATCCAAACAGTTGACGTGACTGTGGGGATCACTGATATTGCCGTATAATCGGCCATCCGATCGCTCTACACACTCGATCACACCCTGTACTGACAATGCCTCTAGATTTTGGTAGACAGAGGTATGCCCAATATCTTTGCCCTGCTGGTTGAGGCGATCGTAGATTTCACGAGCAGATAAATGTTCTTTTTCCTGCCAAAGCAGTTCCAAAATAAAACGACGCTGCTTACTTAACCGCATTCCCAGAGTTTGGCAATAGTCTAAGGCATCGTCTAAGGAACGAATTGGTTTTCTTCCGGCTGCTTCGGCTTGCATAACTGCCACCCTCAAACCACTTAAAGAATCAGAATTAGTCACGTTAGTTAGTTTATTTCCATTCTAATAATTATTTTGAGGCTTCGGCGCTGTATTAATTAGCACTTCTATCAGAACCGGAACCGATTGCCTCTTGGCCCTCTTCATCTTAAATTCACAGCTTCGCATTAATGGAGTAAAGGCTTACTTAAGATGAAGAGCCCTCTGCAAGGTCTCAATCAATGCCCAGAGACTTCAGGCGAGCGTCTTAACTCAAACTCACTACTACTTTAACTTAGGCATCTTTAGAATGTCTACTGATAAAATTGCTCAAACTCCTGACATTACAAGATTTAGGTTCTCTTTTTCGATCATTTTCATCACGACTTCCACAACGGCTTGACCCAGTAGCCTCCGTTTTTGAAAAATTGATGATTTGTAATATAGCGCTGAATGCGAGTTGCGATTTGCATTCAAGCGGGGTTCAACGCCCTGATCTATAGACTTTTTTCTAGCGTCACCATCAACGAGGACCACTTATACCCGCGTTATACCAGCGATTTGCACACCTTCTAGCCCTTCGCTAAAAATGCTCCCTTCCCGATTTATTTTTGTCTTTTGTTTCTATTTAATTAAAAAACTAGATCTAAAAAGATTTCAGATAGATTTTTATTAGGTTTAGAATCTTTTAGAACTGAATTAATTGGCTTTATCACCTTCTTACGCATTCTAACTCCGTTTTTCTACCTTAACTATTCATTACAGACCTTTCACTCTGCCCGAAATTCGACAATAATGCTTTCATGAACCAAGCGAGGCTTGAGGTTGAAGCTCAGGGTCGCTCTTAGATGTCAAATTGAGGATTTGAGGGCGACCCCATTATTTCAGGATCATGATGATGACTTGCAGTCCACATGATCTTGACCGGGCAAGCCATCAGTCCATCCCATTGCTTTTCAGAAAACGTATTTAGGAGACACGCTGTGAAATTAGCAGTTTACGGAAAAGGCGGGATTGGTAAATCCACAACAAGCTGTAATATCTCCGTTGCTCTCGCTCGACGCGGTAAGAAGGTGTTGCAAATTGGCTGCGACCCCAAGCACGACAGCACCTTTACTTTGACAGGCTTTTTGATCCCCACCATTATCGATACGCTCCAGGAAAAGGATTATCACTACGAAGATGTGTGGCCCGAAGACGTGATCTATAAGGGCTATGGTGGCGTGGATTGTGTTGAGGCAGGGGGTCCTCCAGCCGGAGCAGGGTGCGGTGGCTATGTGGTAGGCGAAACCGTGAAATTGCTCAAAGAACTCAATGCCTTTGATGAATACGACGTGATTTTATTTGATGTGTTGGGCGATGTGGTGTGTGGTGGCTTTGCAGCACCGCTCAACTATGCCGACTATTGCATGATTGTCACAGATAACGGCTTTGATGCTCTGTTTGCAGCTAATCGGATTGCTGCCTCTGTTCGGGAAAAAGCCCGTACACATCCCCTGCGGCTAGCAGGTTTGATCGGCAACCGCACCTCCAAGCGTGACCTGATTGATAAATATATTGAATCTGTGCCAATGCCCGTGCTGGAAATTTTGCCGCTAATCGAAGACATTCGTGTGTCGCGGGTTAAAGGCAAGACGCTGTTTGAAATGGCAGAAACAGATGCTTCTCTCAACTATGTCTGCGACTATTATCTAAACATTGCGGACCAGATTTTGGCTCGCCCTGAAGGTGTTGTGCCTAATGACTCACCCGATCGCGAGTTGTTTAGCCTATTGTCAGATTTCTATCTCAATCCGGCTGCACCTCAGCCTAGAGCCGAAGAGTTAGACCTGATGATGGTTTAGGTAATTAGGGTTTCAGGCATTTGGGTTTCAGGCGATTAGCCACCCAGATCGGGTAGGGTGGGCAATACCCACTCTACAAAAAGGGTGAGTTGGGCAGTTTTTTAGGTCATAAGGAAATAGGAAGATTTTGAGTTAAATGTTCTGAATCTCGGTTGGAGTCGATAAACTCAGAACTCAGGCTCCATCGTTCTTTGAACTCCTAATCTTCTGGCTTATGAATATTAAACAGCTTCGCAAATCGCTAAAAACGCAATGGTTGACTTACTACCGAGAGAATCGCAGTTGGCTGACTAAGTTAGGGATTTGGGTAAATTGCGAAGGTCGGCGGCGTCCCTCATCCAGTTTTATCCTGGCTACCCTCTCAACTTTGGAGCCACAACTGATTCAGATGTTACCGCTGATCGTTGATCTCAGTAGTAATCCTGATCGAATCGTGGTTGCTCTGGGGCTGAACTTCAATCCCGATGAAGAATTGGCAGCTTGGGCAGCGATCGAACCCTCTTCAGAAGGGGTGAAGATGCTCCCGGCTTCCAATTTAGCTCAGTTGCCCGATCGCCCCGACCGATTGGATGCTGTAGAGAAGCGATCGCCTGTCAGTTCATCTGTTAACGATTTGCCCAAACCCAGCCAACCCAAACCCAGCCAGCCCAAACCCCAGATCCCATTGGGCGAACCTCTACCGACACCTAATCACTCCCCCGTTAGTCAACCTCCCGTTAATCCATTTGCGGACCCATTGGAGACTTTGACTCAGCCCACCCCGAACGGTCAGTCAGTCAAGACTCGTCAGCCTGTGTGCAATCCTCTGCAATCGGGACACCCCCTGCCTTCTGAGGAGCGATCGCCCAATCATCGTCCCACTATGGATACAGCAGAATTGGCTCCCGGACAATTGCCCGATCGCTATTGATAGGACTGGATAAACCTGGATGAATATGGGGCTGTTGGCTATGTTGCTAACTGGGTAACTCTTCAGGGAGAAGCTGATTTCTGAGTCCCGAAATATTTGCAATTTGTAGCCTTTCGGTAGCCTCTCGGTAGCCTCTCAGTAGCTTTCGGCAACCTTTCTGCTATCGCCGTTAATTCATATCTTTTGAGGAATATTCATCCCTATGACTCTTGCAGAAACTCAACCCCAAGCGCTTGAATTTGAATGTGAAACTGGCAACTATCACACATTTTGTCCCATTAGCTGCGTTGCCTGGCTGTACCAAAAAATTGAAGATAGCTTCTTTTTGGTGATTGGCACTAAAACCTGTGGCTACTTCCTGCAAAACGCGATGGGCGTGATGATTTTCGCTGAACCTCGCTATGCTATGGCAGAGCTAGAAGAAGGCGATATTTCTGCCCAACTGAATGACTACGCCGAATTAAAACGGCTGTGTACCCAAATTAAGCGCGATCGCAATCCCTCCGTGATTGTCTGGATCGGTACCTGTACCACCGAAATTATCAAAATGGATCTGGAAGGGTTGGCTCCTAAGCTAGAAGGCGAACTGGGCATTCCCATTGTTGTGGCGCGTGCCAATGGGCTAGACTATGCCTTTACCCAAGGGGAAGATACTGTGCTGGCAGCTATGGCACAGCGCTGTCCCGAAAAATCTCCGCTGGCAGAAACCGAGAAGGAAGAACGGAATGCCATCTCTCGCCTACTTAACTTCGGACGCAAAAAAGAAGAAGTTGCAGAATCTGAATCCGAATATGTGGATCATCCCCCGCTAGTCTTGTTCGGCTCTTTGCCTGATCCGGTAGTCACTCAACTCACGCTGGAACTGAAAAAGCAGGGGATTAAGGTTTCAGGATGGTTACCCGCCAAGCGCTTTACAGAACTGCCCGTGCTGGAAGAGGGCTACTACGTGTCTGGCATTAACCCCTTCCTCTCGCGCACTGCTACCACGTTGATGCGTCGTCGCAAGTGTAAGTTAATTGGCGCTCCCTTCCCCATTGGCCCAGATGGCACTCGCGCCTGGATTGAGAAAATCTGCTCAGTGTTTGGCATTGAACCCAAGGGACTGGACGAGCGAGAAGCTCAAATTTGGGCAGGGGTAGAAGAGTACGTGCATCTGATTCGTGGCAAGTCGGTTTTCTTGATGGGGGATAATTTGCTGGAAATCTCCCTAGCGCGATTCTTAGCCCGCTGCGGGATGACAGTGCAAGAAATTGGGATTCCTTATATGGATAAGCGCTACCAAGCGGCTGAGTTAGCACTCCTGGAGAAAACCTGTCACGAAATGGGGGTGCCTTTGCCCAAAATCATGGAGAAGCCTGATAACTATCATCAGCTTCAACGGATTTATGAGCTAAAGCCTGATTTGGTGATTACTGGCATGGCACACGCCAATCCGCTAGAGGCTCGCGGCATCAATACTAAGTGGTCAGTAGAATTCACCTTTGCCCAAATCCATGGTTTCACCAATGCCCGCGATGTGTTGGAACTGGTGACTCGTCCGCTGCGCCGTAACAACTCTCTCAAAGATTTGGGTTGGGATAAGTTGGTACGAGAAGAAGCGAATGTATAGGCTAGGAGTTTAGGTTAGGAATTTCTGGCTATATCTTAAAGAGAGGGGTGGGCAAACGCCTGCCCCTACTGGTTTTTAAGGCTTACCCGCGAGGTTTGGGGACGGAGTCCCAAGGAGGGACACTGCTCCTCTACGCTCTTCTCACAAATCGATTTTTATAAAGCTTCACTCCGCGAAGCTTCATAAAATGCGCTGGATTGAGTCAGGCGCAAAGCGCTATAAAACTTGCTTGGGTGAATCTGCTCTTCGATGTTGGAGGATTACCAATTCACCCTAGAATGAGAAAATTAATCTTTTTGTTGTTTTTTATCCGCTACGTTCGCCCTGGAGGAATCATGACCAGTCGCCCCATTGTCCTTGGCATCGTTGGTGACAGTGCTGCTGGCAAAACTACGTTAACGAAAGGAATTGCTCAAGTCCTGGGCGAAGAGAACGTGACAATTATCTGCACCGATGACTATCACCGATACGATCGGCATCAACGGGCAGAGATGGGGATCTCAGCACTCCATCCTGATTGCAACTATTTAGATATCATTCAACAGCACTTAGGCTTACTGCGGAGTGGGCAACCCATCCTAAAACCGATTTACAATCACAGTTCTGGGCTGTTCGATCCGCCCGAATACATCAAGCCGGGTAAGTTTGTGATTGTTGAGGGGCTACTCGGATATTCCACTCGCGGTATGCGGGATAGCTATGATGTTCGGGCTTACTTGGCACCCCCTGAAGCACTCCGTAAGAACTGGAAGGTGAAGCGCGATACTCGCAAGCGAGGCTACACCGAGGAGCAGGTTTTAGAACAGCTCCGCAACCGCGAGTCCGATTCTGAAGCCTATATTCGCCCTCAGCGCCAATGGGCAGATTTAATTGTCAGCTTTTACCCCGGCAACGGTGGAGCAGTGCAAGACGATTTGCTGCTTAACGTGCGCCTGGTGTTGCGGCCGACCATTCCCCATCCAGACTTAAGCAGTATTCTCAACTCTCAGTCGAACAGTCATGATACAGCTATTCGCCTAGAACTTGATCGGGATATGGGCAAACCTGTGGATGTTCTGGAAATTGATGGTCATGCTACGGCTGAACAGGTGCGGGAAGTAGAGCGGATGCTGTGCAATGAGGTTCCTTATCTCAATCAATTTTGCAATATTGAGGGCGAGCAAAATATTGGCAAAGTGGTTGGCACCACAGGAGAAACACTGCAAAGCTATCCCTTAGCACTGACTCAATTGCTGATCACCTACCACATGCTGAAGGCTGCGAACGTGCAACTTTAGGAACTACACATTCACGAACAGGGAATCGTAGAATCCTACCAATTCTCCTCGTCTGCGCCATACCAAATTTCTAAGTCCAAATCATTGAGATCAATGAGAGCGCTACGAATTTGGGTTTCGGTGCCTTGAAGTTGTAGGTCAAACCAGCCATCTTCTCGGCCGTTTGCACTCAAGAGAGCGGCTGCGATATTGACCGTCAGACCCTGACGCAAAATTAGGTTGGAGATAATGGGCTCCTGTTGATGTTGCTTGGGAATTCGTATCCTTACCCGCATTTGGGTATGGCGATCGCTGGTCGTAGGGCTTTGATCAAACTTGGGTTGAAAAGGTTTCAGGGCTGTCATGTAAGACTCCTGGCTGAATCTACGGTTAATCTATAGGAATAGTGTATATTCCTGATGTCCATCATACCTGAATTTCTGCTTTCATGCAGATAGGGCATCAGCAATTTCTCAAGCATCTGATCGTCTATATTGATGCAGTATTGATGCAGTGCTAGACTAACTTTTCCAATGCGACATCTGATGAAGCAGCAACCTTACTGGATCTTGCTTGCCCAGCGTTTTCGAGGGTGGCGATCGCCGACTTTATCTCTGGCGATCACAGTACTGATGTCTACTACAGCCCACTTGCTGATGTGCGCTAAGACTGCTGCCCAAGGGCAGGATACATTGTTATTGCTGACTATGCCGCTGGACGCTCAGCAAGTTGCTCAGTTTTGGTCAGGAAGTATACCAACGGATGGATCTGTGGTGGCTGCAAATACTGTTTTGCAGGAAGTGAACCTAACGGTTCCTAGTTTGTGGTGGGCACAGCAGCAGTTTGGCAGTAATTTACTCAATTACTGGGTGGCATACCCCGCAACTCCTGGAATACCGCCTCGCGTGGAGTTGTTGGTCGATCAACAGGTCTGGAACCAAACTAGCTATATCAATCGCTATGCGTTTATCAGTCAAATTGGTACAGATGCCAAAGATTTTGGCTATAACGTTCGGATATTTACTTGGCGTGGGGATCTACTGGGGGCCTATATCTGTAACTTTGATGGAGCGATCGCGCCTACTCCCGCTTCTCCCCCCACTGATCCCCACTGCGATGTGTTCTTAGGACTCTCGGCTCCAGGCACATTTCAGATGAATAGTCCGTTTGGTGCGCCCTGAAACTGGGGTGGGTTCTAAACCTTGGCGCTCGTTCGCATTGTTGTCCAAAGTTGGCGATACTGGTCCAGTGTGGTTGTTTCTAGAGGCAGCAAAAATTCGCTGCGCTGTTGAATCATGGCAGGTGGAATCAGGAGATTTTTCTGTCGTAAAGACTCTGGCATCTGGCTCAGATCTTTGCCTGTAAAAATGGGTGAGACAGCATTGCTGAGCAAGGAGAGTTGAGTGGCAATTTGCGGCTGCCAGCAGAAGCCTATCCATTGTTGCAAAAGCGTCAGGCGATCGCCATTCTCGGTACTGGCTCTATTCTCAACATTAGCTCCAGGATTAACTCCAGGATTAGCAGTAGGTACAGTTGCCGGACGAACCCACAGGTCCGCCGTTAGCACCGTTCCAGCCTGGGGCACCACTCCCTCTAAATGATACTCACGCTTTAGCAGGGGCAAAATTTCGTGTGACCAACCTACTGCTAGCCAGGTGTCTTCCAAAATTAATGGCTGGAGATAGGCTTGAGAGCTATAAAATTTCACCTGTTGATGGAGGGATTGCAGTTCAGATGGCAAATTGACAACGGTTTGCAGATTGCCAAGGTTCACAGATTTGCCCAGTTTCTTCAGCGTTAAGCCGATCACTATTCTGGGATGATCCAGCAGCGAAATCCGCCCTTTCAGTTCGGGCCGCCAGAGATCGCTCCAGTCAGACGGTGTCCAACCTAGAGACTGAAATGCCTCTGGGCGGTAAACCATTATCAGTGTTCCCCAACGGTAGGGTGCTGCCCAAATTTCCCCAGTTTCACTGATTTGACCCTGGCGATCGTCGCGCCGCACCCAATCTTTCCAACGATCGGGAAGCTGCTGCCATTCTGGAATATCTTGCACTGCCAAAGGCTGGATTAATTTTGTCGAATTGCAGGAGCTAGCCAGTAATCGCCCAGTGTCACCAAATCTCCTAGAGATGAGGCTTTAGACTGCATCAGCCCAAAGACCTCGTCAATCTGTTTACTTTGTAAGAAACTGAGTGCCGCGTTTTTGTCGATCTGGCGCTGAAATGCTTTCAAAATTTGAGGTGGCACAGAATTTTCTAGCAGCCGAATTTTGACGCCTGTCTGATTAGAATTGCAGCCAAGCAGCAATTGATTGAGGACTAGCGCACTGGTACCGAAAAGCAGCGATCGACGAGTCAGCATGTGAAATGAAAAGAGATATAGCAGGTTTCAACTGTATGGCGTGTGGAGATATTTCCTGAAATCCCCACTCCGCAAAGCTTTCAGGAAATCCCTTGGTTTTAGTCAGGCGCAAGGCGCTCTAGAGAAAAGCCAAGATCAAATTTTTGATTAGCCTGGTTCAGTCCTAACATTAAATGCTCAATCTCTGGTAAGGCTCAATCTCCAGCCCTCCTAGGCTGCTTTTTGCTCCATGCCAAACCCTATAAGTGTGATGACTGTGGGTGTTGAGCCATCAACCGGGCGTTGGTAAGTCACAATTGTTCGCAAGCGTAAGGTAGGCGTGACGAAGCGCATCTGGTCAACTGCAACAGATCGGTTGTAGTAGGTAGTCATTTCTAAAGTTTGGCGGATGGGTTGGTAGGTAAAGCGTCCAGCGATCGCCCCCGATTCAGAGTAGCCCTGGTCACGCAGATAAAATCCTTGAATCACTTCGCCGCTCATGTCTACTTCAGCCGCAGCCGGTAAAGGCATGGCAGGAAAATTGGTGGCATCGGACGTCACAAAAGCATCCGGAATGAACAGGGCGTTCAGCGTCATAGCCACCTCTTCGCCTTTTTCCGAGCGCGTCTCAAAGGAAACTGCAAATCCGGGAGAAGCGGTCGGGTCCTGCATAGCCCGCTCAGTATCAATTTTGATACTGGCGAAAGGATCACTGCCAGAATCAGATTTAGACAAAATTTGTTGTTTTATAGACTGCTCTAGCATTTCGGCCCGAAATTCAGTGTAAGAACGTTCCACCTCATTCTCACTTACAAAATGATAGGTTCTTTCAGTTTTCCAAAATCCAGCACAAGCGATAAAAAATTCTTGAAAACTTAGCATTGTTTCTTGATAGTTGACCTGATTCAGGTTTAAACAAAAATGGGAGCAATACAAAAGACTGATATAGCTTGAACATTCGCCATTATCTCGCAATTCCCAGTAAATTTCTAAGTCAATCAATTCGGATTAAATTTGTATTAAATTTACATCGAAGAATTGCTCACGATTGTGTATTAAATTCTGCACACTAAATTAACTTGGGGATCAAACCTTTCATCCCATGATTTGAGTTAATGAAATTTTAATAAAGTCTCGTGATTCAGGACGAGACTATAGCAATCTTCAGCAATCCTCAATCAGTCATGAGAAAACCCAAGAGGGCTTTGGAGACTGCTAAACGTTAAATGATTCAGGAATATCAGGCAGTTTGGCAGTTTGTTTCATAGGATGTAAAAAACAATCTTTTGAGGAAGTAGAGCGCTACATGGATCCAATCCAAGATCAAATGAGTCATTTGGATGCGAAAGTAGACGCGCTGCACGAAATTACTGAGCAGTTGAGAAGTCAAATTGCTGATGTTCTATCAGAACTAAAGTTAGCTACAGGCAATAGAACCTCTCTTTCGCACTCCGCAACTCACACAGGACGTTACTCTCATCAAAGCCGTCATCACTTTAATGGCGAAATGGAGCATAAAGATGTATTGATGGACGATAATTATCCAGAATCTGACTCTCAAACTGGCGATCGCGCTCTGGCACCAGAGGTGCAAATTCAGCGCCTCACGGCTCAATTAACCGCAGCCTACAATCGGATTGCTGCTTTAGAGGAGCAGCTTTTATCCAGGCGGGTGATCTAAGAGATGGCAACCTGGGCTTAGCAACTAGGGGTTATGAGCTTTCACTTTTAGCAGGGTTTTAGAGCTTTTGGGACTCAACACTCTGATGCTCATGTTTTTCTGTGAGGGTTTCGATCGCCTCTAGCAACTGAGCCTGGTGCCAATCTTGATACAGGTGAGCCGCGATCGCACATCCACCTGCCCCAACCCCCTCTTTGACGAACCCTTGTTCATAGGCACGTAGTTGCTCATAGCGTGACTCGGCAAAGCTGAGTTGGGTTGCCAATAAGGGAATGTCTAGTAATTCTGCCAGTCCGCCCGTATCGCCCGTTGGATCTTCGGCAACCCAACGGGTCGTTCCTACCAAAATTTGATCAGGCTGCCAGGACAGATTTTCAGTTTGGGCCATTTTTCGCATCAGCGCATAAACGGCCAGCATTTGCGTTCCGCCTGCCAACAAAACGCCGCAGGAGCGACTCGCCGCGATCGCCATGCCTGCCACAACAATTTGCATTGGATCTCCCACAGCAGCCACGAGTTGTAGAGGATCAGAGATCAACAACGCTGTGGAGGAATTTTCACCGATTCTCTGATCGGCTTGCTCGTCCTGCTCACTAGACACTTGCCATCTTTTAGCTTGCGTTAAGCCTGCCTGCACCACCTGCCACTTTTGCTGATGGTTACAGGTGGGGTGGCTACTATTCACTTTGCCGCTGACCTGCCATCCCAAACCGGTCAATAGAGCCAAAGCCGTTGTAGTTCCACCCACAACGCACTCTCCTATAACTAAGTAGCCTTGCAGTGTTTCAGCCGCTAGTTTTTCTCCCCACATTAAACCTTGCTGCAACAAATGTTGCACGATCGCTAAATCCAGAGCGTTGCCACGGCTTAAACACCGCGCTGGCATTCCTTGTAAGTCAATAGCAGGAACCGACGGTGAATGAGGTAGCCCAGCATTGAACAAGTAAATAGGAATATTTTGAGCCGAGACGATTGCCCTTGTGATCAGCACAGGAGACGCTCCGGCTTTGAGAGGCGGCAAAGGATACTGGGTATCGGCGTGAACGCCCAGCAGCAGAAACTCAGCGTCAGCAACGGCAGTATATTGGCGATCGTGGGGTGTGGCTCCGGCAGCCGAGATTCCAGGAATTAACCCCGTCTCAGTAAAGCCCAACACACAGGCAAAGGCCGGGGCAGTTCCCCGAAACCGCCTCATCCATGCTTTAGCTCGTTCAACCTGGCTATAGGCTCGGATCATAGGACGCCTGCTTACTTCTGATGGTTTGACGATTCCCCTTGTTTTTTATCCTTGATTTTTCACTTTTCACTCTTCCTCCATCAGCACTTGCACCCAGTTTGGGGGTTGTGGAATCGGATTGCCCAGTCGTTCTAGCAAAAGCCACGCCGCCAGATGTACGGTGAACAGATAGACAAAGTCGCTACACAAGACAAGCGCCACAGTCACGATCTGAACGACTACAAGATTCGTTTGTCCTAAAACCTCTAACCCTAGCCAGCCCCAATCGACCAGTTTGCTGAGTCCCCATTGGATGATGTCGGCAATCCGATTAGTCACATAGGCCCAGAGGTCTTCACCCAGAAAAATAGAGAGGAGTGAGAGGCGAAAGAAAAATCCTAGCGTTGAGATTAAAGTTCCAATACTGATGGAGGGCAACCAGGGCGATCGCCGCTTCCACATCATGCCTAACTGCACACCTAACAGGGCATAGGGGATGCAAAACAACAAGCTCAAGTAAGGGCCCATTAGCACCGACAGCAGCAAGCCAGAGACGATCGCTGACATCCAAGCGGCTCGGTGCCCCCAACGTAAATAGGCCAGTGCAATGGGAATGGGAAATAAAATCCGCATCCAGGGACCAATGCTGAGGTAGTAGCTGACTAGCCAAAGCAAACTAGCAGTACTGGCAAAAAAGCCACCTCTACTGTGGTTAAAGGGGAGGTGCCAATGGCAATGGGCCCATTGCTGGACAGGGATTGTGAGCGCCGATCGTCTGCTGATGACAAAGATAGATCGGCTTCTACTTCAGCGAGTTGGTCAGCCAGGCTGGGCTGATCCGCTGCTCCGGAATCGTGCTCATGTCCCTGTTTTTTGTCCGCAGAATCTGCTGAAGTGTGATCGAAGGAACTACTCATGCCACAAGGAATTGCCAGAATTAGAAAAGATGGCTGTTCTACTCTATCTCTATCTGCGGGTTGTCAACTGCTTGAGGAGCGATCGCCCCTTGGAATGAAGCAGATCATTCAGTAACGAAATTAAGCAGTTTGTTTATACTTATATGAAGCAAGGTCGGTAAATCGCTGGATGTCCTTAAATAAACTCGCTTAGATCAACTCCCTTAGATCAACTCCCAATATTATTGAACGTGATGTATAGGGATTATGGTCCTGCCCATCGTCTGCTCATTTCCGTTTCTAGAATTAAGTCACTGCCCTAGCAATCTTCAATCAGTCCTGAGAAACCCCAGAGGAGTTGGGGGGCGCAGTCCCCAAGAAGGGGGCAACGCCCTCTCCACCTCTCCTCACAAATGCAGCAATTCTCATTATGGAATTTCAACTGGTGTTGGGTGGGATGTTCAACTCCAAGCCCTCAAGCATGAAGGTGAGGAGATGATCCCAACTCTCGAAATAGAGATAACGGGTTAAAGCCCGCAAATC
>JAAUOQ010000477.1 GCA_012034795.1 Leptolyngbyaceae cyanobacterium CRU_2_3 | reverse complement strand
AGATTTTCAATTACTCATTCAGTCCTAATCTATCGAAAAACGAGCTAGCCCCCCTGCGCGTTTAAGTCTGGGAGTTGTATAGCTCTGTGAGATCAGGTTAGGGCAAGATTTTCCTAAGAGCTTGGCTCAGCACGGCTCTTAGGAAAATTTCTACTGGATTTAAGCGCGCACAAATAGCGTAAGTTCACTGTTCAAGTGGACTCTAAAGACTGGAGAATAGGGGAGGTAGCAGATTCAGACAGTCACGACTGAACTTATGGTGTACGCGATCGATTTTGGCACGAGCAATACCGTAGTGGTGCGTTGGAACCCCGTGACGCAACAGCCCGAAACTTTGGCCCTGGAGGATTTATCGTTAACGCTGTCCCACAATCCACCGTTGATTCCGAGTTTGCTATATGTAGAAGATGCAGCGCGCGGAGAGGTGCTTGCAGGGCAAAAAGTGCGCGATCGCGGTTTTGATCTCAGCAATGATCCCCGGTTTTTCCGCAATGTTAAGCGTGGGATTGGAGCACAAATCCAAGGCTTTTTGCCAGAACTAGATGGGCAAGTGGTTACGTTTGAGCAGGCAGGGCAGTGGTTTCTTAAAAGCGTGATTCAGCAGTTACAAGCGAGCGATCCTGATCTCGATTCGCTGGTGTTCACCGTTCCGGTTGATAGTTTTGAAGCCTATCGGCTGTGGCTGACACAGATCTGCAAATCCCTGAAAATTGAGCAGGTGCGGATGCTGGACGAACCTACGGCTGCGGCATTGGGCTATGGGCTAGAACAGCAGAGTACCTTACTCGTTATAGACTTTGGTGGAGGCACACTGGATCTCTCGCTCGTGAAGTTGGAAAGTCGGGCTCAGGCAAAAACTCAGCCCGTTGGTTTTTTACTGAAGTGGGGTAAAAAAGTTTTAGAAGAATCAACTCAGCGGCCCAAACTGGCGCGGGTACTGGCTAAAGCAGGACAAAATCTAGGGGGGCAGATATTGATAATTGGCTGGTGGATTATTTCAGCCAAACTCAAGGGCTGTCTTTTTCACCACTGACGCTACGCCTGGCTGAACGCTTAAAGGTGCAGCTTTCGCAGCAGTATGAGGCCACCGAAATTTACTTTAACGACGAAACCTTCGAGAGCTACGAATTGCAGATTGATCGCGATCGCTTCACCACCCTTTTGCAAGCGCATCAATTTTTCGATCGGCTTAACGAATCCATGCATCAAGTGCTGCAACAGGCTCAACGGCAGGGACTGGGAACGGATGACATTGATGCTGTTTTGTTGGTGGGTGGCACGGCGCAAATCCCGGCAGTAAAAGCCTGGGTAGAGCAGCACTTTCCACTAGAAAAGATTCGATCGGATAAGCCGTTTGAGGCGATCGCTCAAGGCGCACTGCAAATCAGTCAGGGCATGGAGGTAAAAGATTATCTCTATCACAGCTATGGGATTCGCTTCTGGGACCGGCATCACAACTGCCACGGTTGGCATCCGATTATTAAACAAGGGCAGCCCTACCCGATGCCCAACCCTGTAGAACTCATGTTGGGAGCCTCAACAGAAAATCAACCCAGTATTGAGTTGGTGATTGGGGAATTAGGCATAGAAACTGGCAACACCGAAGTTTACTTTGATGGCGATCGCCTGATTACCCGATCGAGCACGGGGGACACCCCCGTGGTGAAACCACTCAATGATCAGGCAGGAGCCAAAACGATCGCCCGACTCACTCCACCCGGATATCCTGGCAGCGATCGAATTAAAGTGCTCTTTCGGGTTGATGAGTCCAGGTTTCTAAGAATCACAGTAGAAGATTTTCTGGCGATGCGGACATTAATCGAGGATTTTCCGGTGGTGCAGTTAAGTTAGTCATGCACCACAACAGGAGTACCGATGGATACCCAATTAAATAGCCACTGGGCATGGTTGACTGCCATATTGACGCAGCCGTGGCTAACGGGTGTGCCAAACTGTTATGCCAGTAGGCTCCATGAATGGCATAGCTGCCATCGTAGTAAAGGGTATAGGGCACATCGGGAATGTCATAATCTTCCCCTTGCATTCGGGCAGTGCGGAGTTTTGTTTGGATGGCAAAGGTCCCTGTCAGGGTGGGGTGGCGGTCTGTGCCCGTGGAAACGATAACGGCATAGACAGGGGTGTTGCCTTCCCAGGCAATCAGGCGTTCGGTGGAGACATTAATTTCAATCCAGCGATCGCCCGATCGCCGTAAATTAGCGATTGCTTGGGCAACCCAAGTTTGCGCTTGGGCAGGGGGTGTGAGGCGGTTCATCCAAATTTCTGGCATTCCTAGCGCCAAGCCTAGTAGTACACTAGTGCCCCCTAACCCTAATTGACGTAAAGGTGTGAAGATTCGATGATGCATAATTCACTTGATTCTTAGCAAGAAAACGGAACTTTTTGCTGAAAAGGTAATGTACAGTAACTCCCTGCTAATAAGATAGCTTTCGAGCCGTTTGATGCCAGGTAGATCAAATCTTTACGATCTTATGGCTATGGCATTGAATTTCAGTATCGCGGCACCGCCAACTTTTGTAAGGATATGGTAGAACTCAAGAATTTAGAAGATCAAGGAGATAGGGTGAATTTTGAATCTGCTCGGATGCTGGCGGTACAATCGCCAATTATTCCTACGGTTGGGGCACTCATTCGCAATACGCCGGGCACGATTTCTCTGGGGCAAGGGGTAGTGTCCTATCCACCGCCGCCCGCAGCGATCGCCCAAATTGCAAAATTCCTGGCCAATTCTGAAAACCATCAATACCAGGCAGTTCAAGGTATTACAGAATTGCGGGATGCGATCGTCACTAAGCTGAAAACCGAAAACGGCATTGAATTAGGCGAGCACAGCCAGATTGTGGTGACAGCGGGAAGCAATATGGGGTTTATGAATGCGATCTTGGCGATCGCTGATCCAGGAGATGAAATTATTTTGCCAGTGCCCTATTACTTCAATCACGAAATGGCGATTCGCATGGCCAACTGCCAACCTGTGCTGGTAAAAACAAATGATCGGTATCAGCTATATCCTGATGTAATTCGTCAATCGATCACACCTAAAACTAAGGCAATTGTCACTGTGTCTCCTAACAATCCTTCGGGTGTCGTCTATCCAGAATCTACGCTTCGGGAAATCAATCAAATCTGTCGCGAATCGGAAATTTATCACATTAGCGATGAAGCCTATGAATATTTTATCTATGACGCAGCAGCCCACTTTTCTCCCGGATCAATTCTCCATAGTAATCCTTACACCATTTCTACTTTTTCTCTTTCTAAGGCCTATGGATTTGCCAGTTGGCGAGTGGGCTATATGGTAATTCCGACGCATCTGATGCCTGCTGTCATGAAAATTCAAGATACGATCGCTATCTGTGCGGCAGTGCTTTCTCAATACGCAGCGTTGGGTGCATTGCAAGCTGGATCTGCCTATTGCCAGCAGCATTTGCGGGCGATCGCTCAAGTCCGGCAACTTTGTCTTCAGGAGTTCACAGCTATTCAAGATATCTGCTCTGTTC
>JAAUOQ010000476.1 GCA_012034795.1 Leptolyngbyaceae cyanobacterium CRU_2_3 | reverse complement strand
GCGGCGCTTGGCGAGCTTCGGACTGGATGTATTTGCCCGTGAGGATGTCAGGGACTACCTTCATCCGGTGAGTCGTGCTGTAGTAGCGATGGGTTTGAGTGGTATGACCCCGCTCTTGCAACGCTTCATTCGAGATTTTTTTGCGGAGCTTGATGATGGCATCAATAATAGCTTCTGGACGGGGAGGACAACCTGGAATGTAGACATCTACTGGGATCAGCTTATCGACCCCGCGCACTGCACTGGGCGAATCGACGCTGAACATGCCCCCTGTAATGGTGCAGGCTCCCATAGCGATCACATACTTTGGTTCAGGCATTTGCTCGTATAAGCGCACCAGAGCCGGAGCCATTTTCATGGTGATGGTGCCAGCTGTAATAATCAGATCTGCCTGGCGCGGTGTAGAGCGGGCAGTAAACCAAAGCGATCGAAGTCGAACCGCGATCCAATCAGCGCCGCAAACTCAATGAAACAACAAGCTGTCCCGTATAGTAAGGGCCACAGGCTAGAGAGCCTGGCCCAATTGTGTAGATCATCGACCGTGGTCAGAATCACGTTTTCTGACAAATCTTGAGTCACTTGAGGGCGACCGATCGGATTCACTAGCTTTTCAGCATCGCCGGAAGTTGGAAGATTCATGACCATTCAAGTGCTCCTTTACGCCAAGCATAGACCAGACCCACAACCAAAATGCCGATAAACACTAAGGCTTCGATAAAGGCTAGCAACCCTAACTCGTGGAACGCGACTGCCCAGGGATACAAAAATACAGTTTCCACATCAAAAATTACGAACACCAGCGCAAACATGTAGTAGCGGATGTTGAACTGAATCCAGGCTCCGCCAATCGGTTCCATGCCAGATTCGTAGGTGGTGCGTCGTTCTGCGCCTGTGCGACGGGGAGCGAGCAAATTGGAAAGGATGATTGCCGCAGCACAGACTAAGCTACAAACAATCACGAATCCCAAGAGATATTCGTAACCGTGAAGAACAAACACAATAGCTGCTGTT
The DNA here is from genome assembly GCA_012034795.1 of Leptolyngbyaceae cyanobacterium CRU_2_3. Classification (GTDB taxonomy): domain Bacteria; phylum Cyanobacteriota; class Cyanobacteriia; order Elainellales; family Elainellaceae; genus Drouetiella. Next base: position 2,508 of record JAAUOQ010000476.1, on the reverse strand, counting down.
ATAGGGTTGATTCACCTTCAATGTTACCTGGTTTTTACATTGGTGCAAGACGGCAAATCAGGAGCAGGTATACAAAGTAATGATGGATAGGATTAGGAAACCCTTCAAGCCAGACCAAACGCCCGATCAAGCGCCCGGTGAAGCGGCTATTAATAGCTATTGCGGCTGGCTATCTGGCTCAGTTTCCTGTTGTTTGAGCCAGGCTTGCCAGAGATCGGGACGGCGATCGCGGGTGCGTTCCATTTGTTGTTGCTGACGCCATTGAGCAATCGCCTGATGGTTGCCCGACAGCAGCACATCCGGTACTTTCATGCCGCGAAACTCGGCGGGGCGAGTGTATTGAGGATAGTCCAGTAGTCCGGCTTCAAAACTTTCTAGCTTCAGAGATTCCTCTTTGCCGACAGTCCCAGGCAGCAACCGAATCACCCCATTCAGCAGCGTCAGTGCTGGGATTTCGCCGCAAGTCAGTACAAAATCACCGAGAGACACTTCGCAGTTAACCAGGTGGAGCACGCGATCGTCAATCCCTTCGTAATGTCCGCAGATCAAGACCAGTTGGTCATAGGTGCCTAGCTCCTGGAACATCTTCTGGTTCATCGTTTGTCCCTGGGGCGTCATCAGAATCACCTGTCGTTTCGCCAACACTGGCACAGATTCGACTGCTTCAAAAATGGGTGCGGGTTTAATTAGCATCCCCACCCCCCCACCGTATGGCTCATCGTCCACTTTATGATGCCTGTCGGTTGTGAAGTCTCTAGGGTTAATTAAATGAACCGTGGCGATTTCCTTAGCAAGTGCTTTGCCCAACAATCCAGAACTAAGGGGGGAAGCAAAAAATCGGGAAAGAGAGTAATGATGTCGAAGCGCACGGCTAGAGTCTCTGCAAGGGTCGCCTTTGCGATTATCGCTTACCGATCGCTGTTCAGGGCGGTTTGTGTCAACTGGATGTTTTGTCTTATTGGTCGATGTGTTTGTCGATGTATTTAAGGAGTGAAAGTCCTTCTAGTAAAATTAAGACTTACAGCAACAGAGTGACGTATCGGGTCTACTCAGCCAGACTGACTCAAAGCTGACAAAATTGGCACCACAGAATATGTCAATGTAAGTGTGTCAAGGTAAGTGTCAAGGCAGTCAGTGAATGTAAGCCTAAGCAAGCATTTGCGAGCAGCCTATCCAAAGCCATCTCAAAACGAATCTTACCCGGATGATTGGGAGTTCTTGGATAAATCTTCAGTAAAAATTATTTCGGGCGCACGGTGACATCATGACGTTTTGCGAATATAGACCGGGTTTGGAAGGGGTTCCCGTTACCCAATCTAGCATCAGCTTTGTGGATGGCAAGAAGGGCATCTTGGAATATCGCGGCATTAATATTGAGGAATTAGCTAACCTCAGCACTTTTGTAGAAACTGCCTACCTGCTGATTTGGGGGGCGTTGCCCACGGCTGAAGAGCTAGAAGCATTTCAGCATGAAATCCGCTATCATCGACGGCTCAAGTATCGGATTCGAGACATGATGAAATGCTTTCCCGAAAGCGGACACCCGATGGATGCTTTGCAAGCCTGTGCAGCGGCTCTGGGTTTGTTCTACTCCCGTCGAGCTTTAGATGATCCCGCTTATATTCGGGCAGCCGTTGTGCGGCTGCTGGCCAAAATTCCGACGATGGTAGCGGCGTTTCAGTTAATGCGGAAAGGTAACGACCCGGTTCAGCCCCGCGATGATTTAGACTACGCAGCCAACTTCCTATACATGCTGAATGAGCGGGAACCTGACCCACTAGCTGCCCATATTTTGATATTTGCCTCACCCTACACGCAGAACACACGATTAACGCTTCTACATTTTCTTCCATGGTGACGGCATCAACTTTGACAGATCCTTATGGCGTTGTGGCTTCAGCGGTAGGAACGCTAGCAGGACCGCTGCACGGTGGAGCCAACGAAGAGGTGATTACGATGTTGGAAGAAATTGGCACTGTTGAAAATGTCGAATCGTATCTCGATCGCTGCCTTCAGCAAAAATCTAAGATTATGGGCTTTGGACACCGGGTTTACAAGGTCAAAGATCCACGTGCCATTATTCTGCAAAACTTATCAGAACAACTCTTTGAAAAGTTTGGCAAGGATGAATATTACGACGTGGCGGTTGCTATGGAAAAAGCGGTTGCCGATCGCCTGGGATCTAAAGGTATCTATCCCAATGTGGATTTCTATTCAGGACTGTTGTATCGCAAGTTGGGCATCCCTACGGATCTGTTTACGCCGGTGTTTGCGATCGCTCGCACTGCTGGCTGGCTGGCTCACTGGAAAGAACAGTTGGGTGAAAATCGTATTTTCCGTCCTACCCAAATTTATACAGGGGGGCGGGGTCAGCCCTACATCCCGATCGAGAAGCGCCAATCCCTTGCCGATGAGTCTCTGCTGGAGTTGGTGAGCGGTTGATAGCAGTGGGGTTAAGCTAGGAGTACCCATCAAAATTAAATTGACAGATACTACTAGGGCGAGTCG
>JAAUOQ010000475.1 GCA_012034795.1 Leptolyngbyaceae cyanobacterium CRU_2_3 | reverse complement strand
GATTATTTGGAGCTTTGCAATCTACTGAGGCTAACTAATGGCAAGCTTGAATCTCATCTAGCCGAAAAACATGCTGATCAATCAGGATGGTTTGCAGAGTGATGGCACATCCGTTTTACCCGTGAACCTACCAGAGCCTCTTGCTCCAAAACCCTCCCCACTTAACCACTGGCTGAAGTCCCTAATCATTCTCAGCGTTGAACTGCTGTTGACCCTGCCGCTTGGTTTTGTCATGGCAAAGTTGCACATTGGCGGAACGGCTTGGATTCTCAGTGGTGTTGTGGGCGGTGTGCTGGTACTTCAGGGCTACAGACTCCTGTTTCATACCAACAGTCAGCCCAACCCATCTGTTCGCAAAGTGGGGCAAGCTCTGGTTGGCATGATGATTGGGTTTGCGATCGCCAACAGTAATTTGACTCAAGTTGCCACCCATCTGCCAGTTTTATGTTCCTGACGCTGCTCTTGCTCTCTAGCGGAGGGGCAGTTGGCTATCTCTATGCTCGCCTCAGCCACACCAACCTCTTGACGGCTCTGCTGGCAACTGTTCCAGGCGGCGTTAGCATTATGTCTAGTTTTGCAGCAGACTACGGCGGAAATGTCGCTTTGGTGTCGCTGGTGCAAGTGATGCGCGTCACCTCCGTCGTGATTGTAATTCCGTTACTGGCTCGCGCAACGGCCACCCATAGCGCCAATCCGCCCCTGCTGATTCAAGCTACCTGGATTAATCTAGCGCCCGCCCAGTTAGGACTGCTGGCGATCGCTCTACTCTTGGCCACCTTGGGTTCATTGCTCGCTACTCGGCTCAAAGTGCCCTCGCCCCCTTTCTTTGGAGCACTGCTGGCGGGCATCGCTTTTCATCCTTTACTAGACAGCCTGCCTTTCATAGCAGACTTTACCTTTAGTCCGCCCCGGTTGGTGAATATTATTGGTCAAAGCTTGCTAGGTATCACAATTGGCGAATATTGGGGAAACAAACCCCAAATTCAGGGACGCATGGTGGGCTATGCAGCGCTATCGGTGGGTTTGACGATCGCCACAGGATTTCTGGTTGCCCTGCTTGCTTTCCATCTGACCGACTGGGATTGGCTCACCTGCATGTTAGTTGCGGCTCCAGGGGGTGCAGCAGAAATGATTGTGGTGGCGCTGACCCTAAATCACGATATCGAAACTATCACAGCCGCTCACTTAGTACGATTGATTATGATTAACAGCCTATTGCCCCTGGGGTTAGTTCTGTTTCGATTTAAGACATTGGCAGAGGAGGGCGATCGCTCTCCCACGCATCCTCAAACTCACCCTTGAGCGATCAAACCAATGAATGCCCCGCCCAGTACCAACCAGGCAGAATTAACCTTAAATCGAAAAACTGCGACAGCACTCAAGATTGCCAAAATTACAGTTAAACCATCCACCAGTGCAGCCCATCCCAGATCCCAAGTCACTACTGCCATCAATCCCCAAGAAGCTGCATTGACGCCGTCTAGAAATCCACTGATCCACACAGATTGCCGCAATTTAGGCACCCAGGGATTGACGATGGCCACAAACCCAAAAGCAGGCAAAAAGATGCCGATTGTACCAGCGATCGCCCCTGCATTGCCAGCCAGCAGATAGCCAATGAAGGTAGCGGTTGTAAATACAGGGCCCGGTGTGAGTTGTCCAATGGCGACTGCATCTAGCAATTGTTGAGACGTGAGCCAGTGCGATCGCTCCACAAATTCCTTTTGCAGAAAAGCCAGCAGCACATATCCACTGCCGTATAAAACCGAGCCAATTTTCAAAAAAGATAGGAACACTGTTATCCAGTTTGGGGGGGCAGCAGTAGCATGACTAGCCTGGGCTAGCACCTGCGGTAAGGGGAGGAGCAACGCACTCTGAATCCCGCCCCGTCGCCAGGTTTTAATCAGCATTACCCCCAAGCCTGCTAAAAACAGCAGGGCAATTTCGTTGAGTCCTGTGAAAAATAAAATAACGACTACAATACCCGCCCCCATCGTTGCTGCATCCTTCGCCGCAGACTTGCCCAACTTCCACAGCGCCTGTAGCACAATAGCCATGATCACCGGCTTGACGCCATACAATAGCCATTCTGCTTGCGGCACCGCTTGATAGTGGACATACACCACTGCCAGGGCCCAGACCAGGAGCATGGCTGGCAAAATGAAACAGGTTCCCGCGATCAGCAGCCCCCCAATTCCGGCGCGTTCGTAGCCAATGTGAATCGCCAGTTCAGTGGAGTTCGGTCCTGGAATCAGATTGGTAATCCCCAATAAGTCCAGTAGCTTTTCTCGACTCAGCCACCGCCGACGTTTAACGACCTCATCGTCCATCATGGCAATATGGGCTGCCGGGCCACCAAAAGCGATGGTTCCCAGCTTCAGGAACACGATGCTCAATTCTTTTAATCGTTGCTGACGCTGTAGAGGGGTTAGTTCTCGATACAGCGGCTCGGTTGTTTGGGGTTCATGGATCGGTTGAGACACGGTCAGCCTTGCAATTCAGTGATATACATGCAGCAGGAACAGGTAGGACTGTCACATATACCCATCACATATACCCAATAGAATTGCAAGCTAGCGAATCACATTTTGCGAAATTATATTTTGCGAATCACATTTTGCTACTTCCTGGAAAAGCGGCCAATTCCAGCATTGAACTTTGCACTAAAGCCGCATAGTGCCCCTGTTGGGACAGGAGTTGCTCGTGAGTGCCTTGTTCAACGATGGTGCCCTGTTCAACCACAAGAATCAGATCGGCGTTGCGGACGGTACTCAGTCGGTGGGCAATCACAATCCGCGTACAGGTAAGCTGACTGAGATTCTGATCCACCCAACTTTCCGTCACTCCATCCAAGTGACTCGTCGCTTCATCTAACAAGAGGATAGCAGGGTGATGGGCAAGAGCACGGGCGATCGCCAACCGTTGACGTTGCCCCCCTGACAAACCTGTCCCTCCTTCGGCAACTCTAGTTTCATACCCCATCGGTAATTGCATAATTTCCTCGTGGAGCACTGCCAACTGAGCAGCTTTTTGCACCTGATCAAGCGACAGATGAGGATTGTTAACGGCAATATTGTGTCGAATCGACCCACTGAAGAGGAAAGGCTCTTGCAGCACCACACCCAATTGACGGCGTAAGCTGCGCCAATTCAATGCAAAGAGAGGAATTCCGTCGTACAAGATTTCCCCTGTGGTAGGCAGATACAGCCCCAGGAGTAATTTGGCCAGCGTGCTTTTACCAGACCCAGAGCGACCGACTAAAGCGATTTTTTGCCCTGGTTGAATTGCGAGGGAAATCTGGTGCAGCACCAGCGGTGCCTGAGCGTCGTAGCGAAAACTGACCTGTTTCAACTCAATTTGTCCAGTCAGGGGCGGAGCTATTTGTCCGGTTTGGCACTCCTGCTCTGGTTCAGCCGCCCAGACATCGCTCAACCGCTCTAGATGCGCCCCCACCAATTGCAAGCGTTGAGCATTAGAAACGAGGGAAGACAACGGCATCAAGAAGGCAGCGGCGATCGCAC
>JAAUOQ010000474.1 GCA_012034795.1 Leptolyngbyaceae cyanobacterium CRU_2_3 | reverse complement strand
GCCTGTTTGAACAGGGGCAATCGTTCTTTGCCACCGTTAAGGTGCAAGACTGGCTGCGGGAGCACCATCAAGACCCTGCCGCATACAATATTCTATTTCACCAGAAACCCGCACAGCCTGGTATATTCCAAGCGATCGCCATCGACATTGAGCTACAGCGAAAGGATGGACAGCCTGTAGATGAGTGGCTTCAGCAAGAGGTGAACCGCTAGAAATCAAAGTAAATATACGGTGGAGCCTCATTAGGAGCTAGAAGCCACGCAGCAAACAGACAAAGGGGAACTAGCAAAAGCTTGACAATCCAGTTGAGATGAAGCTTTAAGCCTCGGTGAATGGCATAAGCGATCGCCATTCCTATCATCAACATTAAGAGGAATAAGGTAATGTGGAAGCGATCGATTTGCAAAGTTTCCACATAAATTTTTTGAGCAAATTGGATATCTCCCGGCTGACCGAATAACCGCCGTATGGCTAAGCCAGAGTCTTTTAAGTCAGGCAAACGGAAGAAAATCCAAGATGTGAAAACCATCATCTGGGTGATTGCCCAAGCCAGCAACACGCCAGGCAGACTTTGCCACCAGTTTTGCCAAAATTTCCAGCGAAGCGATCCTGCTTCTGCAAGTCGATGAATTATCAGCGCTAACCCATGTAACCCTCCCCAAACTACAAAACCCCAAGCAGCGCCATGCCAAATCCCAGCCAATAGCATGACAATCATCAGGTTTAAGCAAGTGCGCCACAACCCCTGACGCGAGCCACCGAGCGGAAAATACAAATAATTTCGCAGCCAATCGCCTAACGTCACATGCCAGCGTCGCCAAAAATCCGCAATGTTAGTGCTTAAGTAGGGAAAGTTGAAGTTTTGCGGTAGTTCAAAACCCAGCAACATGGCGCTGCCCCGCGCCACATCTACATAGCCGCTAAAGTCTAGATAAAGCTGCAAGCCATACGCAAAGGTCGCCAGCCACAGATCGGCGCTACCTGCTCGTTCTATGTTGTCAAAAATCAGGTTCACCACATTTCCCAGATGGTCAGCAAGCAGCAGTTTTTTGATAGCACCACAGGCAATCAGCCAAAGCCCTTCTACAACTTGGGGAGACGTTGGAAATTGTAGGGTTTGCAACTGAGCCGCAAAAGGATGAAAACGAGTAATGGGCCCTGAAATTAGCTTAGGGAAAAATAGTTTATAGGCAGCAAATTTCAGGAAGTCATGGGTAGCAGGCGCACCCCGATAAATATCGACCAGGTAGGCAATACACTCAAAGCTAAAAAAGCTAATGGCTAGCGGTGCAACGATGCTACTGCGAATCCAGTCGGCGCTCTGGATGACAGGTTCTTGACTCGACACCTGCCCCACAGACTCTAGTAAAAAAGGTACATACTTAAACCCCAGCAATAGCAGCAGAATCAGGGCTATTCCTACCCACAAGAGCTTCAACCGCCGCTGATCCCAATCTTGCTGGGCGTACTGCCAGTCTTCGTTGGAAATGCGCCAATTCATTGGCATCCCGATCGCCTTACCCCAAAAAAATGTCACAGCCGTCATTCCCAGTAACAACGGCACATATTGCACTTGCAGCGAACTGTAGAACACTAAGCTAGCAATGACTATCACCCACAGCCGTAGCGATCGCTGCTCCACCGACCAAAAATTCCAAGCATACTCAATAGGAAAATTCCGTAAATGATGGAGAGGAAAGTCATAGGGAGTGGAGTGTGAGGAGTGGAGAGAATTATAAAAGGGAATTAGGTTTGAATTTTATGTGTTGCTGGCGATATTGAATCACCTAATTCAAAGCTTAGATAATTTAGACCTTAGAGATTTTGCCTATTTTCTAAGATTCAGCGTCACGCATCCCTTGTCCGAATGCTTTGGCAGCACAGAGTGAACAAACTGACCAACGCTTTAACTCTCCCACTGGAGTGGGGCATTGGCAGGAGGGACAAAGAGGCAAGTTTTGGGAGCGCGATCGCATAGTCCTCGCCCAACTGCGAAAGGCAGTTTGAGGATCAAGTGCGGTAGACTGCCCAGGCAGGGGAGCAGGCGGAAGAATCCGGCTAGGATGGTTTTGCCACAGAATAGTAGATTCTGGTGTATCGGGTGAACTGGAGTGGGTATGCCAATGGGCAGTAGAAAAGCGAATATCGGTGATGCCAAGCGGTAGAGCCGCATTGAGTTTCTCTAGGATGCGGTGTCGCTCAAAAGCTAGATTCTGTGCCCAGGCAGAACTAGAAGTGGCAACATTCAAAACCTTACGTTGAATTGCGATCGGGCGAGTTTGAGCCGCCACAGCTACCCCTACAATGTCACTCCAGTAAGCTAACAATTGCTGGAATTGCCGTCGCCCTTTCCAACTATCTTGACGATCTAAAACGCCTAAAACTTGTTGCAGAGATTTCATTGCTGTGCAGATATACAGAATCTTCTAAAGGAGGTGGCTAAATCTATCATTCGACTTCGTTCACTGAATCCTTAAATCTGATCTCTCGCTAAAAAAGCTGCCAGAATCAGCAGCGATCCCTAAAATAAGCGACTCTTAAATAATTGTTATGCCATCCCAGCCCGTTTCACGGTTTTTCACGGAAATTGGTTATCATATGCCATTAGGTTAAATGGTCAAAACCCTTACCTCCATATGTAGAATAACTCCAGTGGTAATATAGCGTTTAGCGCTACATATAGAATAAAAAGGGTTTTAAGATATTTGTTTTAAGCAGACTTGTGATACAACATGGTACAACTGAATACTGAGTTAGAAGTTCGTAACGGTTTACAAAAGTTCTTAATTTTGCTCGTGAATTGGCAGGAGTGCTGTAATGCGCCAACCCGCTTCGATAGAACCCTTTACCCCTTCTCTTGAGACACAAGTGCCGCACCCCATACTGCGAGCAGTGCTCGATAATTTGGATGTCCAACTCGAAGAAGAGTTGATTCGCTATCGACGGCAGCAACGTCTTCATCTGGACTCTTCTAAAAGACGTCAACCTTCCGTTCAGCCTTACGCATTCGACGGCAAAATTCCAGCCCGTCCAACCCGCGACGGCATTCAATTGCCCAATGTGCGCGACACCTTTAATCTAGAAACAACGGGTGAGTTGCCTATCGGCAACAGTGCTGAGAGTGAAAACCCAGTTAAAACCATTTTAGGCGGCACGGTTGCAGGGGGCACGGGTCATGTTTCCATCCCTCAGCCACTGCCTTGGCCCTCGGGCGCCCTTCAGCCGCCGCCAATGCATCCGTTTCCGTATCCGCCTTTAAGTTCGTTGAGCCGAATGACCGAATTGCCGATGTATCCTGGCCTGCAGCCGACGGTTCTTGGTTGGAGTTCGATGCCGTTTGGGTATGGACACGATTTAACGAAAATGTTTTATATTTAGCGAAGATTTACTTTGGATTTGATATGATTTTGTTTAGAAGTACCAAAATTTTGCTTAGAAGTACCAAGATTTTGCTTAGAAATACCCAAATTTTGTTTAGAAGTACCCAAATGTCCCCAAATTTTGTTTAAAAATACCCAAATGTCTCCAAATTTTA